>JAEURR010000001.1 GCA_016788115.1 Chthonomonas sp.
CGTATAGGCAGTCACCACACCTGTCGCAGGGTCGAAGCTCCACTGCTCGCTGGCCATTCCCGTCGGATGGTCAGGCAGCGTGATGCTCCGGAGTTCGCCGCGCTCCGTGTACTCGTAGTACCTCGTATGGCCGTTACGATCCACCACTTCGGTGACCTGGCCCATGTCGTCTCGGGTGTAGGACTCGGTCTTGTTCAGGGCATTTGTGGTTGAGATCACTTCGTCGTTGTTGTTGTAGGCAAAGGTCGTCGCGTGTCCATTGGCATCCGTGACGCTGGTGACGTTGCCTTCATAATCATATGCAATGATCGAGTGGTCGCCTGTGTGCGACCCGCCAATGGTGTCACCGACGTAGATGTCCGTAGGACGCTTCCAGTAGTCGTACTTGAATCCGGTGGTGATACCCGCCGCGCTCGTGCTGTAGTAGGGAAGTCCCACGTTCTTGGTGTAGTCGGTACCGGAACCGTAGTCGAGCGACGCATAGGTGCCATCCGGCGATGTGACAGTCGTGACGTCGCCATGACTGTTGCGGGTGTAGCTAACCTTCAGGTTCATTCCATCGTACAGTTCGATGACCTGACCGGCGGCGTCGTAGACGTACTTCGCTTGAGGATAGGTCCGGGAAGCGTAGAGCGGATCGAGCACTTTCTCCAGCGCTCCGGGCGCAGTTGCGCCCGCGCCGTAGTAGACGTACTGCCAGGTCTTGCCCCCTGCGTTAGTCTCGCTGGTGAGATCGTTGGTGGCGTTGTAAGTCCACGCTGTAGTGTGGTACAGCGCGTCGGTGGCCGTGAGCATGTTGCCCATGCCGTCATAAGTGTAGTTCAGCTCGGTGAAGTTCCCGGGCAAGAACTGGGTGACGTTTCCATTGCCATCGCGGCCGGCGTAGCAAGTGGCGAGACCGACCTCGTCCGTGACAATGTACAGTTGACCGGTGGCGTCGTAGGTGTGCACGACCTCAGAGCCGTTGGGGTCAAGGATGACGGTATCTTCGTCGGTGGGATAGGAGTACGTGGTCACGCGGGAATCGGGCTCTGACTTGGTGAGGATCGCTCCCTCCTCGGCCCCGCTGGTGACATAGGTATACGACGTGGTGTAACCACGCAGGTTGGTGTCGGTCGCGATGCGATCGCCGTACGACGTGCTATAGGTGAAGGTGCGGCTGGGGCCGGTAGCCGACACTGGCGCAGGATACTGGACGTTCGTGATACGGTCGTTGGTGCCTCTCGTGACGGTCCACGTCTTGCCATTGGGGGCGAAAGTGAAACTCGACGCGTTACATTCGATCTTGCGCGCACTGTCGGCACCATCGACAATACTATCGAGTCGCCCTTCATCTCCCCGGTTTACAAGGATGGTGTTCCCGAATCGATCGGTGATCTTGGTGAGAAACCACCAATCGGGATCGAACAGGTAGTCGCGCTGGAATTCGTACTTCGATTGACCCTTGTCGGTCATCGTCCACTTGCTTGAGCCGGCATTGTACGAGAACGTGTCATAGAATCCCGCGGGCGGCGAAGCGTTGTTTCCCAAGATCGAGAATGCGGCCGTGGTCCCGTCGGCGTACTCGACGTACATGGTGCTTCCGCTGATGTTCAGATAAACGTCGTAGTTGGTTTTCCAGTTCGGTCCCCACTCTGTAGTCTCCAGATCACCTCGACTGTTATGGATCAGATTGAGATCAATGGTAAGGCCGCCCTTGGTCGGCCATCCAAAGATGGGGACCACGGTTTGAAAGGCACCGGTATTGGTGTTCACTCCACCTTGTTGACCGTCCCACGGCATGTTGCCGCCTAGTTCAGCGGTCTTGTTGATGCTTGAGAACGCAGACACGTACGAGAACACGTCCATACAAGCGAGCACTCCGGCCTTACCCTTGCGAGTGAGCCGATGCATCGCGTGAATCTGCTGGAGATCTTCGCGCTGGGCCTTTGAAAGGACTTGCTCTCGCCGACCATGCTTCGTTCCGTTCTTTGGTTTTGCAAACTGCTGACGAGCGCCAGTGTATTTGCCCGGATTGGGTCGCGTGACACCCCATGGGGATTCTGGGTCAAGCTTTCGGGCCTGGAGCGCAGCCGTGATCGGGTTGCTGAGCATGGCCGCAATGACCAAAAACGCAGTAGGCCGCATCCACCATGCATTGAGACGAGGAACTCGATATGAAGTGTCACTCATTGGGTTGATACATGCCATGACATAAGAATAGCAACGATGCGAGGAAATAACAAGTAAAAGTTCTAAATTCTTACAGTAATTGAGTAGTGCCTGGCTTGTACATCCTGCTGCGCGACTGGGTCGTGTGCCAGACGGCGCGTTCGCGTGTGGCGCGGACGATCAGGCGGCCGGCCACACCATCGAACCTGACTTCCTCCAATATCCCGATCTGTCAGATTCTGAGTGCATTGACTTGGCTGCACAATGTGGTTCGCCGGTCGTCCTGCAAGAGGGCCTTGGGCTAGACCGGTACCGGCCAAGGGTGATGGAACGTAGATCCATAATCTTCTTTTGATACCGTTACTGATGGCAATGGGAAGCCAAGGACTTCACACCTTCAAGACCCTGGATGCGATCACAATCAGTGATGATGGGTGCCTGGCCACCCTTGCACTCTTTGCGATGGAAGCAGAGTTCTTCAGGACGCTTCGAAGGCGGAGTTTTGAAGCAAGCGACGCGGCTGAACATGACGACCCAGCCTGGCTGATTCGAGTTGACCATGTGCGCAGGGCTGGTACTTCCTGCCGATGCGGTCCTCAAGGACACAGAGGCTTGTGTTTAGACCGCAAGAAGGGAAGGTGAGTAGCGCGCAGTCGTGCCGCCCATGAACCGGCAAATCAAGCCCTGATAACCCCCACCCCCAAGCATTTTTTTGGTTCTCTGACCCCGATTCGTCACAAACTGGCGAATTCCGATGGATATTGAACTAGGGACAAGAATGCAAACGTGTCAACATCTGCGCGGGCTTATGGCGATGATCTCGATCTCGCTCGTTTCCGTTGGAACGTGCGCCACGCTGACCGCAGCGGATCTGTCGGGCCCGAGCTTTGTGCTCTCCGACATGTTGACCCTGAACTACCTGAAGCCTTCTACCGCCGCGACCCCGTCGCTTCAGCCTGCGCTCACGCGGCGGCCGCAGTTGCCGGGCGCGCAGAGCTGGAGTGATTTCTTCGTCCTGCCCGCTCTAGACGATCGAGCGCTTACTCTGGGCGCGCAGAACAATGGGGAAATGGGGATCCCGAATCCAGCGGTATTCGTCTTCGGCGGTTTCTTCCTTGCCCTCGCAGCGACCGCCTTCCGCCGCCGGCCCAGGCTCTACTGAGTGGATTCATCGCCTGGGTCGGACTTCACGCCTGCTTGCCTGCGCCGGACCGCGTCCGCCAGCAGATACTCGATCTCGGCGTTGACTGAGCGAAGGTCCGCGGCAGCCAAGCGCTGAAGTTCCTCCCAGAGTCTGGGAGGAATCCTCAGCAGCAGCGATTTGCGCTCCGCCATATCACACCTTAGTTGTACAGCGAACCGGCGTTGATCACTGGCACCGCGCCGTGCTCGCTACACAGTACCGTCATGAGGTTCGCCACCATCTGCGCCTTGCGCTCCTCATCGAGCTTCACCACGTTGTCGTGCTCGATTCGGGTCAGCGCCATCTCGACCATACCGACCGCGCCGTCCACGATTTTCTGTCGCGCCGCGATGACCGCGTCGGCTTGCTGGCGTCGCAGCATGGCTCCGGCGATCTCGGCCGAGTAGGCCAGGTGCGATAGTCGCGCCTCGATGACCTTCACACCAGCGAGCTCCAGCCGTTCGTTCAGCTCTTCTTGCAGATGCTTGGCGACCTCGACCGTGTTTCGGCGCAGCGAAATCGTGGCATCATCGGCGTCGTAAGGGAAGATGCTCGCCGAATGGCGCAGTGCCGTCTCGCTCTGCATCTCGACGTACGCTTCGTACTGGTCCACCTGGAAACACGCGTCGTAAGTGTTCTCGACCATCCAAACCACCACGGTCGCGATCTCGATGGGGTTGCCAGCGAGGTCGTTCACCTTCAGCCGCTGACCGTTCAGCGTGCGGGCTCGCAGCGAGACCGGTCGCTTGATCGCGAACGGGTTAGCCCAGTGGAACCCGGGACTCCGCACAGTGCCGATGTAGCTTCCAAACAGAACGAGCACGCGGCTGTCGCCTGGCTCGATCACGAAGAAACCGGCCAGCATCGTGCTGAGGATCACCCAAGCGGCAATCACCGATCCGATGATCAAGCCGTCCTTTGAGTTCATCCCCTGAATGAACGCGTAGATCGAAATCCCCCACAGCGCGATGCTCACCACGAGCATCAGCGCGCCAGACAATGTCATTGCAATTTTCTCTTTCATAGCCATCACCGATACTATTATGATATCACTGCAGTATCAAAATTACAGATCTCGCCAAAAGACCTAGCACTTGTTGTGACAATGGCTTTGGTATTGCTTCAGCGCCGTTGTACACTGAGTATCTACCGGGTGAAATTTGTTGAATCTTGGCTCTAGAATTTCGCTCTTGATACTAGGAATCATTACCATGAAGCTTCAAAGTCGACTACGAATTCTTGGAATTGGCCTGCTGACCCTCGCTGCTTTGTCGGCGTGGGCGCAGATCGAAAAGGACGAACCGATCATCAATGCGCCGCTGAGGCGCCTTGAGAACTGGTACAACTTCCGCCGTTTCCCGTTCAACGAGATCCCGGCGAACGCCCATTACAAGGCGTTCTTGGAGGCCGAGGCGTTGGATCGGTATGTGGAGGGCGATCTCAGCGCGATGCTTGATCCAGCGTGGGAGTTCATGGGCCCGTCGCAAACGGACGCCAACTGGTCGGGCCGCATCCACGCGATCGCGATCAATCCCCTCAACACGAACATCATGTACATCGGGCACGCCAAGGGTGGCGTGTGGAAGACCACGAACGGCGGGACAACTTGGACGAACTTGACCGACAGCTTGGCCAGCCAAGTCGTGGGCTGCCTGGCGCTCGATCCACTAAACCCAAATATCGTTTATCTGGGAACCGGTGAAGAGTACTTCGCAGGCAACACCCAGGCGGGCGTAGGCATCTATCGATCGACCGATGCGGGCGCTACCTGGACTCTCCTCGGAAACTCGACGTTTAACGGCCAGCGCATCAACGAGATCAACGTCAATCCGACAAACACGAGCAACTGGGTCGTGAGTTCGGATCAGGGTATTTGGACAACCACGAACAGTGGCGCTACGTTCACGAAGCGACTGAGTGGTACGGCGAGCGCCTTGGTCCGCGACCCGTCAACGCCGGGAACGATGTACAGCGCGCTCGGATACCCGTTTGGCGGCGCACCATCGAACGGCGTGTACAAGTCAACCGACAGTGGTGTGACTTGGGTTCTGCAGTCGGCAGGCATGGCGACGGGAGCGGCCGCGGGCCGTATCGAGCTCGCCATCTCACCCTCCAATCCCCAGACTCTGTACGCGACTATCTCGGATCCGAGCTCGTACCTGAACGACGGCGTGTATAGGACGACCAACGGTGGTACGAACTGGACGCTGATGGGTACGCCCACATCGCCTTACGGCCAGGGTTGGTACGACCTCTGCATCGCCGTGGACCCGACCAATGCGAATCGCATCTACGTCGGAGACGTGAATATGTCGCGCAGCGACAACGGCGGTGCGACCTACACGGGTTTGAACATGGGCCACACCGACATGCACTCGATCGTGTTCACACCGGGTACTGCCACGGTCTGGGTTGGCCAAGATTCGGGCCTTTACCGGTCCACGAACCAAGGCGCGAGCTGGACAACGTTTAATACGGGCCGCGGAACGATGGAGTTCTATGAACTAGACAACCATCCGACCGATGCAGGAATCCTTGCGGGTGGAACCCAGGATAACTCTAGCCAAGCGCGTCCCTCGGCGGGTGGTCCTTGGACCATCGAGATCGGTGGCGACGGCTTCCACATGGCGTTCCAACGAAATAACCCATCGATCGTGCTTGGCGAGGTCTATTACGCCAGTGTCTATCGCAGCACCACTGGGCCAACAGGCAGCTGGACCCAAGTCTTCACTCGTGGCTCGGACAATGCCGCATGGAACTCTCCGATCTTCAACTGCCCGAACACCCCCGCACGTTTCTATGTAGGAACTACTCGGGTGTGGCGGTCGATGAGCTCGGGCGCATCGGGCAGTTGGACGGCCCTGTCGCCGAATTTCGGCAGTACTCTCTCTGAGATCGCCACGGGTGCGGCTACCGCGTCCATCATCTATGCGGGCTCGAACGGCGGTCAGATCAAGGTCTCTACGGATGATGGCGTGAGCTGGGCAGACCGGATGACCGGCCTTCCGACTCGCGCGATCGGCGGTTTCGCCGTCAGTAGTACCAACTCCAACATCGCCTTCGTATGCTTTGGCGGGTATGGCAGCGGCAAGGTCTATAAGACAACCAACGCTGGTGTCTCGTGGACGAACTACTCCGGGAACATGCCAGATACGCCGTGCAACGGTATTGTGATCAACCCGCTCAACACGAGCCAAGTGATCGTCGCGACCGACAACGGCGTCTTCATCACGGACGATGGCGTGACTTACCGCAAACTCGGCATTCTGCCGAATACGCCGGTGACCAGCATCCGCGCGAACGGTACGACGGGTTACCTGAACGTTGCGACATACGGGCGAGCCATGTGGCGCACCCCGTTGCCGCGGTTCTTGACCGTCGGCGGGACGCTCAACATGGATGGCATGGTGCCCGCGGCCGCCGCTCGGCTGCTTACGTTCAAGTTCCGCGATCCGGGTTCAAGCACGGTGCTGTTCACGCGAACGGCTTCGGTGAACTCAAGCGGCGCTTACACGCTCACGAACATCCAGAACGGGACGTACGACATCCTGATCTCGGGTGCAGGCTATTTGGATCGCAAGATCGCCAACGTCGCGCCACTGACGGCCAACGTTACCAACGCGAACGCGGCGCTGTTCCGGGGGAACATCAACAACGACGGGACAATCGACCTGTTCGACTACTTGATCTTCTCGAACGCCTATGATACGGTTCCGAGCGACACCGCATGGAACGCGGCCGCCGACTTGAACGGCGACCTCTCAGTCGACTTCTTCGATTATCTCGTCCTCTCGGCCAACTACGAGAAAGACGCGGACATCTAAGTAGTCTCTTGTTGGCCCGCCCCGCGGCTCCTCGGGGCGGGCCTTTTCGTGCCTGGCTGCGGCACCCGGGACCGAAGACCTAGGCCGTGGAACTCACCGTTCGTATCCCTTTATGTGAATGCGCGAACCGGTTACAACGAGAATCTGCGGAGCAAGGGGAAGATCGTCCTCGCATGCGCGGTGACCTCCGCGTTCTTGGGGTTCCAATTGGGCGGTGCGATCCACCAAGCCGTCCTTGGCGAGGCGGTTCTTGCCGAAGGCGTCTGGCAGAATGCCTTTCAGGTGACAGGCGAGCTGTCTGACACCGTCCTGCTCATCCAGATCTGGGGCGCGCTCTCATTGGCTTGGACCGCGATGGCGTGGCGACTCTTCCTCAGCGAAGCGCGTGACGTGTCACGAGTCCAGTGGCTGGCGAGCGGCACTTTCGGCGGGCTGCTTACGGCGACTCTGGCACTGCCGTTCGGGGTGCACTCCAGCGTCGCGTTCTTGGTTGCTCTCGGCATCTGCCCCGCGATTCCGTCGCTTCTGCAGGCATTGCATCCGGTTCCGGTATTGCGTCCATCGCGACGAGTGGAACACGGACGAGTTCCCATCGCGTAATCTAACAGTGTGACCTGATAAGGTTGCTAGGAGGAATTACGATGAATGCACATGCATGGTTGGAACTGAACACCGCGAATCTTGGCGCGGCCAAATCGTTCTACACAGGCCTTTTCGGATGGTCGACAAACGACATGGACATGGGCGAGTACGGCGCGTACACCATGTTCGGGACGGAGGCGAGCCCCGACAGTTCTTTCGCGGGCCTGGTCGATACCACGACAGAGATGGGGGCAATGCTCCCCTCCGGTTGGGTCATCTATTTCAACGTTGACGATGTGGACGCAGCAGTGGCCAAGGTCACTGCGACTGGCGGGACGGCCTTCGGTCCGGCATTCGATATCCCCTCCGTGGGCCGCGCTGCACTCGTCGCCGATCCCCAAGGGAACAAGTTCTACCTCTTCAAGAGCTCGAATCCGGCCTAATCGACATTTGAGGTAAACCGGGGCCGGTGAAGCCTCGTCCTCCCCGACGCGTGTCCCGAGGTCAAGGGACCCGCCGCGAACTCAATCAGCTTGCCGAAAACCTCTTTGAAGACGAGGCGACTCGGCAAGCTTTTGTTGATGCGATTCAGGCCCAGGAGAGCCGGGAAGGGGCACTGATCTTGCTGCAAGATCGCCCAGAGATTCGCGCATTCCCCCAATACCGTCCGATGTCTTGGCAGCCGCCGTTCATCGTGCGATTGATGCAGGGATTCAAGGCCTCGCAGCATCCCCTGTACGCCCAAGGGGCGTTCTACTCACTCGATTTCTCGTCCGTGATCGCCGCGAGCGTGATGCTCGCGATCGAACCCGCGCCCAAGCGGATCCTTGACCTATGCGCCTCGCCGGGCGGTAAGTCGGTGTTTGCCGCGCGTGCCTTTGCACCCGACGTCATCATTTGCAATGAATCTCTGCGCAGACGGACGGGAATCTTGATCGAGAACCTCACCCGATGCCGAGTCAAAGGTGCGAACGTCTCGTCTGCAGACGCCTCCGTCTGGGCTCGCAAGGCCAGCCAAGCATTCGACTTCGTCATTGTGGACGCCCCTTGCTCGGGGCAGTCGCTTTTAGCGAAAGGGCGCGAAGCTCCGGGTTGCTTCGACCCTGCCATGCTCGATGTTTGCGTCGGGCGGCAGCGGCGTATTCTCGCTCACGCGCTGGAATGCACGGCCCCAGGGGGCCATGTCCTCTACATGACGTGCACTTTCAACCGCAAGGAAAACGAACGGGTCATCGAATGGGCGATGCGTCAGTTTGAGGGTGTCGAAGCCGTTGAGGCACCTGCGATGGCAGTTTTCCGCAGTCATCTCGCCGATGTCCCGTGTTACCGACTGTTCCCGCAGCAAGGGCTGGGGGCGGGCATGTTCAGCGCGCTCTTGCGAAAGCCGGGTTCCCCGATCGAGCTGCCCGCGTTGAGCGACGAACTTCCGATCTTCTGGAGGAGCGATGGCTGACAAGTGGGCGCTCCTGTACGATCTCATCATCATCCTCGGTGCTGCGTTGCTCTTAGGGTTGGTTGCGGAGAAGCTTCGTCAGAGCGTCATCAGTGGCTATCTCATCGCCGGTGTTCTCGTTGGCCCGAGCGCCTTTGGCCTGGTCAATGACCCGGAAGCGATCAGTATCGTTTCCGAGCTTGGAGTGGCTCTCCTGCTCTACGCCATCGGGCTGGAGTTCTCTTGGCGTAGGCTCAAGACTCTGGGCAACGTCGGGCTGCTCGGCGGGCTATTGCAGATCGGGCTCGTCATTGCCGTCGTAGCGTTGATCCTTATGGGGCTGGGGTTGAACACCACCGCTGCAGTGGCGTGCGGAGCCATCGCCAGCCTTGCGAGCACGGTCGTGGGCTTGCGGATGCTCGAGTCCCACGCCGAACTCGACACCATCCACGGTCGAGCCTCGGTAGGAATCTTGCTGTGCCAAGACCTGGCGATCGTCCCGCTCGTCATGCTTCTCACGCTTCTGGGCGACGGTCAGGCATCGGCTGGACACATGCCCACTGGAATCGTACCGATGCTGCTCGGAACTGCCGGGCTTGCCGTGGGCCTGTACGTCATCGCCGGGGTGCTGTTGCCGCGGGTTCTGTCCAGCCGCACGGTTGCGCGGAATCGCGAACTCCCGATCTTGATCGCCTTGGGAGCGTGTCTCTCGGCGGCATACGTGGCTCACGCCGTCGGGCTCTCACCTGCGATCGGCGCATTCATTGCCGGCATTCTGCTCGCCGACACCAAGTTTGCGGATCAGATCCGCGCCGACATCACCCCGCTCAAGACCGTCTTCGTGACCCTGTTCATCACGTCGATTGGACTGGTGGTGGACGTCCAGTTCTTGGCAGAGAATTGGGCCGTAGTCCTCGGGTGGCTGGTCGTCTTCACCGTGCTCAAGTCGGTCCTAACTGCCATCGCCTGTAAGCCGTTCCTGCCGTCTGTGGTTGCCTGCATGGCGACGGGCCTCACGCTTTCCCAGGCAGGCGAGTTCTCGTTCGTCCTCGCCAAAGTCTCCCGCGACGGGTCGCTGCTGTCGTATCAGCAGTACATGACCATTGTTGCCGTGTGCGCGCTCAGCCTGATCATCTCGCCGGGGATCGTTCGACACGCGGCGAAGTGGTCGCGCAGCCTCGCCCGCAGACTTGTTCCGCTCCGCGTGGTTGCGCGAGGCGAGCGCGCGACCGTACGGGCTGAGTCCGGCCACGTGCTGCTCGTTGGGTTTGGTGACGCCGGTCGCGAGGCAGCAGACGTGATTCACTCGGCAGGCGAGAGCCTCACCATTCTTGAGATCAGCGGCGTACTAGTTGACACGGCCCGGGGTTGCGGGTACACGGCCCGATTGGGCGACGCCACTCAGGTGCTGAATCTCACCAAGGCGCGGCTGGGCGATGCGAAAGTGTTGGTCGTCGCGATTCCCGACATGCGCATCGCCCGAATCATCATCAGCCAAGCCAAGTCGCTAGCGCCGCACGTTCCGATCGTGGTGCGAAGCCGCTATCACCACGCTGCGTCCGAACTGGACGTCGTGGGCGGGGATGTGGTGGTGGATGAGGAGCAGTTGGTCGGGCGCACGATCGGCGCGCGTGTCCTCGAAATCACCCAACCGAGCTAGGACATTTCCAGGAACTTGGCAAACAGGAGTTCGTCTCGAATCGGGATGTCTTGCTGGCCCGTTTCGCGCCCTCCGGGGCGCTCGGCGCGCGCACGGATGCGCGCCTCGACGTTGATCCCGGTGAGCACGTATCCACGCTTCTGATAGAATCGGAGCCCGTCTAGGTTGTCGTTGCTCAAGACCAGCCACACCCGCTTGCGTCCCCATTGACTCGCGAGATTCTCGATTGCCTGCAGAAGTTGGGTGCCTACTCCGCGTCCCTCGAACAAGGTGTTCAGCGTCAAGATTTCCAGTGCGTACGATTCGGCCCGGAAGGTGAGGAGTCCGGCGGGCTTCTCGTCGATCTCAGCTACGAGTGCGTACGCCTCGGCGGCATCGTGCCACTGGTCCATCGAGGCGATCATGGTCCCGCCCCAGTGCTCGTCGAGGATCATCTTGATCCAATCCTTATCGCCTTCGTCGGCCAACCTCACCAGCATCCGACGAGCGTACCATGAGCCCGAGGCTAGTCACAGGTGCCGTACCAGGTACCCGACCAGCTACTTGCGTCGGGATCGCCTGATCGGTTGCCCTCTGGGTTGACGACGGTCTTGTCAAAGGCGCCGGCCGAGGCGATGTTGCGCGCGCTCCCGTCCGAGAAGATCATGGTGCCGCCGACCGAGCTCCAAGTGCGGTAATAGGAGAATCCATCGCAGTCATAGCCATACCGGGCGCAGCCGGGATCGCTCTTCTTGTCGAAGAACGGAAACATCTCGGAGCGCATGACGCGGGTGCTGCTGGGATCGGCGATGGCCGATTCAGACACGACCACGTCCTCATCGGGAGTCAGAAGTGCATTGTTCTGCGTGGAGTAGCCCGAGGCGCGGGTGAACATGC
Organism: Chthonomonas sp.; assembly: GCA_016788115.1. NCBI lineage: Bacteria > Bacillati > Armatimonadota > Chthonomonadia > Chthonomonadales > Chthonomonadaceae > Chthonomonas > Chthonomonas sp. The sequence continues at coordinate 11,709 of JAEURR010000001.1, forward strand.
AGCGGGTGAATCGATAGCTGCTGCCGTACGCTTCGGCATAGGTCCGGGGAGCGGGACGACCCAGGGCCGCGAATTCCGAATCCGTGAACGGGCCGCTACGGTCGTTCGGGCTCTCGAAGATCTTCTTGCTCTTGGCGTAGGGAAGGACCTGAACCTCGACTCCTTGGTGCCCTGCCTGACCAGGTCCGGGCACGCTGTTGTACATGCTGAAGATCGGGAAAGTGCCGCCGTTGTCATCTACGTACATGCGCAGCGCGAGTCCCACCTGCCGGGCGTTGCTCACGCAAGTCGTGCGCTTTGCTGCCTCCTTGGCCTGTGCGAAAACGGGGAAGAGGATGGCTGCAAGGATCGCGATGATCGCGATGACGACCAAAAGTTCGATAAGGGTAAATGCTCGCTTCACGTGTTTCTCCTAACAGAAAGGCCGCCTTCGCTCTATTGCGATGGCGGCCTTTCGAGAAACTCGATGTGAGCCGGCATCCACAATTCCTCCGTCGGTACTAACCGAATCAGGTTCTAAGGGTCGTCTCGCGATCATCGAGACCTCTCAGCCGAACGTCGGCTCCCCCTGCGGGCTGCTTTCAGGTTCTATTCTACTCGGTGCGAATGTTAGGAGAGGTCTTTGTGGTCGAGCGCTCGTACAAAATCCGCTAGAGAGTCCACGGTGGGACGCATGGGCTCGATTCCGGCCGCCTCCAGCTTGTGAGTCAGGAGCACGCTCTGGTGCGGGCGAGCGGCCAGAGTCGGCCAGTCCAACGACGTGATGCGATCGATGACGGGCGGATTGAGATCCCACTCCGCGGCGGCGATGGTGCAGGTCAGGAGTGCGAGATCATACCAAGACATCTGGTCGGGCCCAACCGCATGGAAAGTCCCATACTCCGGGCGCGTTTCAAGCACGTCGGCAATGACCCGTGCGAGTTCCACGGCGTAAGTTGGCGAACCCATCTGATCCCCCACAACCCGTATCGACCTTCCAGCGATCCAGGCACGAAGGATCGACTTGGGGAAACACGGCCGTTCGCTGGCATAGAGCCAAGCAGTGCGCAGAATCCAATGGTTGGGATTGCCCGCCCGGATCGACTCTTCGCCGAGGAGCTTCGATCTTCCGTACTGGTTCAGCGGATTGGGGGTATCGGTTTCCACGTAGCCGACCGGCTTCTCGCCGTCAAAGACAAAGTCCGTGCTGATATGGAGTAGGTGCAAATCGGCCATCGCGCACGCCTGGGCCAGGTATCCCGGTGCGAGCGCATTCAGGTCGATCGCATCGTCGATTTCGTTTTCGGCTTGATCGACTTTTGTGTAGGCCGTGCAGTTGACGACTACATCGAGCGATCCCAGCGTCCCGGCAGCGATCGCCGCGACCGCTACGGGGTCGGTGACATCGAGCTCCGCGTGGCTCGGGCAAACGACTTCATGCCCACGACTCTCTAGGGCCGCGCAGACATGCTTGCCCAGCAAGCCAGTCGATCCGAGCAGCAGGATTCGACTCAACGTCAGACTGCCGCGGCCGACGCCTGCTTGATCACTTCGACTTTGTATTCGCTGGTGCTCGCTTTGCCGCCGAGATCGACGGTGAGACACTTGCCATCGGAGCAAACTCGCAAGACGCTCTTTCCGATCCGGTCGGCCTGCTCATGCAATCCCAAGTACCGGAGCATCAGCACCGAGCTGAGCAGAAGGGCAGTGGGGTTGGCCACGCCGCGACCGGCGATGTCCGGCGCCGACCCGTGAACCGCCTCGAAGACCGCACCCTTCTCGCCGATGTTTGCGCCCGGAGCAAGCCCCAAACCACCCACAAGCCCCGCGCACAGATCGCTGACGATGTCGCCATACAGGTTTTCGGTGACGAGGACATCGAACTGCTCAGGGCGCGTGACGAGCTGCATACAGCAGTTGTCGACGATAATGTCATCGGCCTTGATATCGGGGTAGTTTTCGGCGGCCTTGTAGAACTCACTGAGGAACATCCCGTCCGAAAGTTTCATGATATTGGCCTTGTGCACAGCGGTGACCTTGGATCGGCCCTGCTCGCGCGCCATGTTGAAGGCGTAGTTGCAGATCCGCGCGCAACCGGGACGGGTGATGACCTTCACTGCCTGCGCAATGTCCGGATGGGGCTGGAATTCGATGCCCGCGTACAGGTCCTCGGTGTTCTCGCGCACGATGATCATGTCGAGCGCCTTGTCCGCGAACGGCCCCTTGACTCCGGGGAGCGTCTTCGCCGGTCGGACGTTGGCGTACAGATCGAGAGCCTTGCGGAGCTGGACGTTGGCCGATTGGTGGCCGCCGCCTTTGGGCGTGGTCGTCGGACCCTTCAGGGCAATACCGATTTCGCGAATCTTGTCGAGAGTCGCCTGGGGCATGGGGTCGAGCCCCTTCTCGACGGCGCTCATGCCAGCATCCAGGAAAATCCATTCGGCCTCAAACCCGGTGGCCTCGAGAATACTGATGGTGGCATCCATGATCTCAGGGCCAATACCATCACCAGGAATCACCGCGATTTGACGCTTACTCATACCTAAGAGTTTGGCACTCTTGCGGGGGATTTGTAGCCGTCAGCCGTTCTGTTCGAGCGCATCGACTCGGATGATCAGCACGGTTGTGTTGTCGCTGCCTCCGCCCGCAAGGGCCGCGGCGACGATCTTCCACGCGGCCATCGAGGGGGGATTCTCCGCGAGAAGCCTGCCGATCTGCTCGTCGTTCACGTGATTCATGACTCCGTCGGAGCACAGCAGAAATGTGTCGCCGATCTCGACAGCCTCGGTGAAGATGTCGGGCTCGACGTTTGCTTCGGTGCCAATGGCACGGGTGAGTACGTGTCGGTAGGGGTGTGTTTCAGCCTCGCCGGGGGACATCAAGCCGTTCCGAATCGCTTCTTCCACCCAAGTGTGATCGCGCGTAAGCAACGTCGTCGCTCCGCCGCGCAGACGATACACTCGTGAATCGCCGACCTGGGCAATCACCGCTCGATCTTGCACAAGCAGGAGCGCACTCAGCGTGGTACCCATGCCTTGGCGACCGGGGACGGTGCGGCTGACCTCGTAGACAAACCGATTTGCAGCGGCGACGGCTGCTGCCGCCGCCGATTCTGGTTCCGGATTCGGATGACCGAGGGCGACATCGATGAAAGTCTTGGCTGCAAGTTCCGAAGCGATTTGTCCCGCGGCGTGACCTCCCATGCCGTCGCATACGAGGAAGATGAGTCCCTTCGAGGCGAGAGTCTCGTGATCCTCGGGCAGGAAGTACTCAAACTTGTCTTCGTTGTTCTCTCGCACCCGGCCCAGGTCCGTTTTGGCCGCAACGGTAACCCTTGGGCGTAGCCTGAGTTCGGGCGCACCCATCAATGCTGAAGCCGAGTACTCGGCGGTGATCTCATCCATGCGTTGTTGTCTCAGTATACGGACGCGGGCTGTGCGCCGAACAATTCAGGAGGCACGGACAAAAACAACACCCGGCAACTCGGTAAAGAGTTGCCAGGTGTCCGTTGTTCGCTTTCTTGCGAGCTTACTTCGATGCCTTGCGGCGTCGGAGGATGGCTGCAGCGCCGAGGCCAAGCGCAGCGATCGTACCGGGCTCAGGCACGGCTTCGACCTTGTAGTTGTCGAAGTAGCCGCGGTCCGTAGCATTCACGTTCGAAGAAACGTGCAGATCAGCATCGCTGAAGTCTGCAGCGAGCAGATCAGCAAACGGAATCACGAATCCACCAGCGATATCCGTGTTGTTGATCAAGATACGTGCACGCTTGGTCGTGTAGTTCATGTCAACGTTGAAACGGTACCAGGTGCTCTGGGTGAGCGCGCCGGTGACCAGCACATTTGTCACCGCCGAAGCTGCGTCGAACTGCAGAGTCGTGGTATTGAATCGCGAGGTGACGAATGCACGTACGTTGCCGGCGCTCGAGGTAAGCCCAAATCGCAGCGTGCGAGCAAACGCATTCAAAGAGCCTGTGTTGTAAACGTCGATGGCATAGGCGAAGCTCGGGGTGGTACCGCTCACGGTGCGAGCGATGTCAACCGAGATCCTAGCGATGTTCTGGGTCGGCGTTGGAACAAATGCTGTAGTAGTCGGGTAGGACCAGTTCGAGCCGGCCACGCCGCCGTTCACTTGAACCGCCTTGGTACCCTGGACGAACGTGTTCTGCACGTTGAATACAGGGGTAGCGAGGTCGGTGGTGAAGTTGTTCTGGCCGCTCAGGTTTCCGAGCGCAAAGCCCTCGAAACCGTTCGAGTCATACAGAACCACAGCTTGCGAAGCTGCAACAGCGCTAGTAAGCACTGCCAGTGCGATAAGCTTTTTCATTTTTTGGATACTCCTTTAGAACAATCATCCCTGCTCGCAAAGTGAGCAAGATGTAGACACTATACGCCATTCCCGTGCCGTTGGCAAGGGGGAAGCGCAGAACAAGCAAAAATGCCATGCAAATTCAATGGTATGCGCATGAAAACGCCCCAGTTATGCACTCATAACTGGGGCGTAGCTATCGGGGCGAGGAGTTATCGAATCCGACGAACTGCGTTGATCACGTCGTTTTCGTCCGGAATGCACTCGAGTTCGAGCACCCGCGAGTAGGGCATCGGGACGTTGAGTCCACCCACCCGTCCAACTGGAGCATCGAGATGGTCGAAGCAGTCCTCGGCGATCCGGGCAGCGATTTCAGAGCCGAATCCGCCGCTCTTCCAGTCTTCGTAGACCACGACCGCACGGTGGGTCTTACGGACCGACTCGTAGATCGTCTCGGTGTCGAGCGGGAGCAGGGAACGCACGTCGATGACTTCAACGCTCAAGCCGTCCTTCTCCAGTTCCTCCGCAGCCTTCTCGCAGACCTGAACCATGCGGCTGTACGCGATGAGCGAGAGGTCCTTGCCCTCGCGTGCCACGCGCGCCTTGCCAAATGGGATCACAAACTCGGGGTCCATGCTTACTTCGCCCTTCACAGTGTACAGGCCCGGGTTCTCCGTGAAGATGACCGGGTTGTCGTCGCGGATCGATGCGCGGAGCAGACCCTGTGCGCACATCGGGGTGGCAGGGGCCACGACTTTCAGTCCGGGGCAGTGGGCGTACCAACCCTCCATCGAGTGGCTGTGCTGAGCGGAGAGTTGCTTCGCGGCCCCACCGGGCCCGCGTACCACGAGCGGTACCTTCGCCTGACCACCGGTCATGTAGTGGACCTTGGCGGCGTGGTTCATGATTTGATCGAGCGCGAGGATCGAAAACGACATGGTCATCATCTCGACGATTGGTCTAAGGCCCATCATCGCTGCGCCGATGGCGATGCCGACGATGCCGGGCTCGCTGATCGGAGTGTCGAGGACGCGGCTCTCGCGAAACTTGTCGAAAAGTCCGGCGGTGACTCGAAAAGTCCCTTGGTACCGCCCAATGTCTTCACCCATCAAGAAGACCTCGGGATTGGCCTCCATCTCTTGAATCATGGTCTGGCGTACCGCATCGCGGTACGTGATCACATTGCTGGATTCAATCGTGAGTGACATCTTAGTGGCCCTTCTCCGGTTCCATGTCGCAGTAGACGTGGTCGTACACTTCGCTCGGGTCGGGATGCGGTGAAGCGTCCGCCTGCTCGTAGATGCTCTCGACGCTCGCTTCGAGTTCTTCGTCGATCGCCTCCATCTTCTCGCGCGTCATGATGTTGTTCTCTTCCATGTAGATCTCCAATCGTCGGATTGGATCGCGCTTCATGTTCTCGTCCTCTTCCGCCTTGGTGCGGTAAAGCTGGCGATCGTTGTCAGCGGCCCCGTGCCCGGCAAATCGGTAGTTCATGACTTCGACGAGGTACGGCTTCTGCTCCTTGCGGACATAGTCCACGATGCGGGTGGCGTCGTTCAGGACCTGGAAAAGGTCCATGCCGTCGACGCGCTCGTGCTGAATGCCGAACGGGAAGCCGCGCTTGTGCAGCTCAGTGTCGGCAGCGTGATACTCCAGCCGAGTGCCCATGGCGAACTCGTTGTTCTCGATGATGAAAATGATTGGAAGATCCCAAAGTGCAGCCATGTTCATCGTTTCGAAGAACACGCCCGCATTTGAGGCGCCGTCACCTAGGAAACAAAGGGTGACCCGGTCTTCCTGGCGGTACTTTGCCGCGAAAGCGAGACCCGCTCCGAGGGGGATGTGCCCACCGACGATGCCCCAGCCGCCATAGAAATGGCGCTCAATATCGTATAGATGCATCGAGCCGCCCTTGCCGTGGCTGAGTCCGTCCTTGCGGCCCATGATTTCTGCCATGACCTTGACCGGATCCGTCCCCAGCAGAATCGGCTGAGCGTGGTCGCGGTAGGCGGTGATGACGGTGTCATAACCCTTGCGGATGGCGGTCATCCAGCCGATCGCAGTGGCTTCCATGCCGATGTAAACGTGTAGGTAGCCGCCAGCTTTGCCCATGCGATAGACCTGGTTACACTTCTCTTCGAAGTGCCGGATGAAGACCATGTCTCGGTAGTGCTGCTGGATTTCGGCGGGAGTGAGCTTAGGTGCGAGATTCGCTTGTTTGGCCACTGGTGGCGTCTCCTGTCGTGAGGGAATTTTTCTCAAGTTTCTGAGCCACGACACGCTGCGCCTTTGAAGCGATCACGAGGCAACTCTGCTATTTTACCAATGCTACGAGGTGGGGCGGTAGTTTGTTGTTGCAAGTTTCCTGCCCACTCTGTTCATTCCATACCTGTGACAAAATAGGGGAGTGAGAGTTTGGCCCATCGTTGTAGGACTGGGATTCGCATTCACGATGTGCGTCTTGTCCGCGATCTTGCTTTCCGCGCCGAAGCCTGCGCTTTCCAACTTCCAGCCGGTGCAGGAGCCACGTCACCCAGTGACCGAGGCAATGCTGAGCTCGGCGGCCCAGAAGGCGAAGAGCCCCGCGCCCGATTTCAGCCTCCCGGACGCGAAAGGGAACACCTTTCGACTCGGCGACTTCTCGAAGCAGATGCCCGTCGTGATCGTAAGCACGCTCACTGACTGCCCCTGTACGATGGAGTCGCAACCCATCTGGAACACATTCGCCAAGGGGCTTCAAGGGAAGGTCCAGTTTTTCGGCCTGGCTCGCAACTCTGCGGCGGAGATCTCGGAGTTTTCGACTAACTTCGAGGTGCCCTACCCGATCCTCATCGACGCCAATAAAGAGATCATCAAGGAGCTGAACGTCCCCAATTCGGTGTACGTGGTGATTGTGAGTCAGGACGGGAAGATCTACAAGATTTGGCCCGGCTACAGCAAGGCGATGGTTCAGGAAATGAACGAAATCCTCTCGAAGCTGGCGAGCACGAAAGAGGTCGCACTGAAGATCTCAGAGGTTCCCGACAAGCTGGCCAGCGGCTGTACGCTCTGATCGAGCCTCCTGAAAAGTAGAAGGGCCGAGTGCTTGCACTCGGCCCTTCTACTTGTTGCTTGGGCGAACTTACTTGAGTTCGACCTTTGCGCCAGCTTCTTCGAGGGTCTTCTTGATCTTGTCGGCCTCGTCCTTGCCTGCGCCCTGCTTGATCGGCTGGGGAGCGCCATCGACCAGGTCCTTGGCTTCCTTGAGGCCGAGGCCCGTGAGCTCTCGGACGACCTTGATGACGTTCAGCTTCTGTGCGCCAGCTTCGGCGAGAATGACATCGAATTCCGTCTTCTCTTCGGCTGCCGGTGCAGCTTCGCCGCCACCCATCATCATCGGCATGCCCATCATGGGAGCCGCGGCGGTAACGCCGAACTTGTCTTCAAGAGCCTTCTTCAGCTCGCTGAGCTCGAGAGCGGTCATGCCGCTGATCTGCTCGACCATCTTTTCAACAGTGTTTGCCATTTCGTGTTTCTCCTAGTAAAAGGTGTGTTCGTACGGTCTGGGGCGTGGGTTCTTACGCCGTGTTACTTCGATTCGTCTGCTGCCTTGTCGGCCACCGCACCGATCGTTCGGATCGGGTCGGCATAGAGCGCCTCAATGACGCCCACCAAACTGGTGAGCGGGGCCGCGATGGCTCCAATCACCTGAGCGATGAGTACTTCGCGTGGTGGCAACTTGCCCAGCGCCTCGACTTCCTTGGAAGTCAGCGCCTTTCCGCCGAAGTAGCCACCCTTGATTTGCAGCTTCTTGCTGCTGGTGGCGAAGTCCGAGACGACCTTGGCGCACTCGCTCTCGTTCTCATAGATGAACGCGATCGCGGTGGGGCCATTGTGCAGCTCGTAAGGCAACTGGTCGACGACGTCATTTCCGGCGGCGCGTCGGAAGAGGGTGTTCTTGATGACATGAACCTCGCCTCCCTTGGCCTTCAGGTTGCTTCGAAGCTTTTGCAGCTCCTTGACTGTACAGCCACGGTAGTCGGTGAAAATAACACCGGCTGAGCGCTTGTACCAGTCTGAGGCTGCGTCGATCGAGCCCGATTTTCCGCCGGGGTACGGCTTGGATCGAACTTGAGACTTTTCTGCAGTTGGCATCTTCGGTTGGGTCCTCCTTGTTAGATTACAAAGCCTCCCGGTCTGGTAGACGGGGAGGCTCTTGAGAGGACACCAGAGCGCGAAGCGCTCCGATGCACAACAGTAAACCGTTCCGAACTACCCCTCGGTCGGCCCGCGATCTCGCGTGTTCTAGCGCCGAAGCGCATACCGACTGTCTTAAGAGAGTTTGCTTAAGGAGAATAGTACCCAACACAGAAAGACCGCCGCAAGCGAGTGCCTGCGGCGGTCGGGGTCAGGTCGGTTTAGCGTGCGCCGTCGGCGCTGCGACCTTCCTCGCGGTTGCGGGGTTCCACACGTTCCTGTGTCCCCTTGCCCTTGTTCACGCTGTCGATATCCGTATCGGTCTTTTCACCGCAGCCAGCCAGAACGGAGGCGGCGGCAAAGAGGAAGAGTGGCCATAGCTTCTTGATCATCCGTGTGTGTCCTTATTGGTGCGGGTAGTAGTACTTGTAGTAGTTCAGCGTGCCTGCGGTTTCGATGGTGTACAGTCGCTGTGCTGGCATCGCTTTCGTGCTGGTGTCGGTGTTGCCGACCACGATGGTGCCGAGCGCTACGCCGTCATTGAAGAAGCCAGGGATTCGCGTGAATCCATAGCGCGGTCGCGGGTAGGCGATGAAGCCATAGCATCCGCCGTTGTCCCAGAAGTTCGACTCCTGAAGCAGGATCTGCTCGGAAGGTCGCGCGACTGCCGAAGTGCTCAAGCTTGCACCGGGATAACCCTTCGACTGAGAGGCATAGCAGTTGTCGACCGACGTGTTCGAAGCGGCCGAACCAGCGACACCATCGTAAGCGGCAGTGCGTCCGTCGTACTCGTTTTGGTATCGACAATTCGTGCTGTCTGAAGTACAGCCTGCACCACCGTCAAAGCCGATCCAATAGCCGCGGCCGATCATGCCGAAGCTGACCACCGGGCCTCCCTGGGCGCGCTGAGCCGTCGGGTTTGGTCGCGAGCCGGGAATCAGCCCCGAATCCGCGATCTTGTTCGAAGGCGACTTGTCGTTTGAGGACAGGCTGACCTTGCCCATCGGGTGAACCATGAGGTCGAGGTTCTTGATGTACGGCTGAGCCATCTTGTTCCAGCTGACGTCGTACCAGTATTGCCCGGTACCGTCTTCTTGCTTGGTCGCAAGCGGGAACAAGTCATCAGCGTCGTTGGTGTACAGGACAACGCCCGTTCCCAGCTGCTTCATGTTGCTAATCGTCGCAGTCTTTTTGGCTGCGGCTTTTGCTTGTGCAAAAACGGGGAAGAGGATCGCCGCCAAGATAGCGATGATTGCAATGACTACGAGGAGTTCGATAAGCGTAAAACCACGTGATTTGAATCGGTTCATATGAGGCCTCCAAGGGAAAGTAAACGTATCGGTCCCAAAGGAACTACAAAGTGGACGTATCAATAGGTTCCTTCGTTGCACCTTTTCGCTGAGTTCATTTGAACTTGTCCGTACTGTGCAACTCTAAGTTCTCACTTCAGTCATCTGGGCTTTGGCGGGGGCATCTTGGGACCCTCACGCGGGGGAGAAGATGCGCGCGGCATGCCCGCCTCCCCGTCGATCGCCCATTGTGTAGCCGTAAGGGAGATTTTTCGCTCCTTCACCGCGCCGCTGAGATCGAACAGCGCGAGTGCCTCTTTGGCGGTCTTGCCCGAGACGATGTACACATCTTCTTGAGTGTTCCCATCGCGGCCGAACAGCATCATGCGACCGGAGTTGAGAAGCCGCGTCAGGCCATCGCGATGGTCCTGCCTGACGGTCGCCTCGGAATTGCCGAGCCAGGCCCCGCGCACAAGGTAGACGTTTAGGCCCTGCCGCTTCGCTTGGGCGCAGAAGGGCAGAGGACCCGCGGCTACGTCCTCGATCGGAGCGACCGGTTGCAGCAGTCCCACCGCCGCAACGGTCGTCAAGCAACCCAATGCGAAGGCAAGTTGAGTTCTGGAAACCATAGTCTCATCCTACACCGGAAAACGATGCATCACCTGAAAATTACGGGAGCGGCAGGCCGAAAGCGGTAAGCCATTCGCGCAACTTGTTGATTCGCTCTTGGGGTTCGGTGGGCAGCGAGAACGGTCGGCCGCGTGCATCGAGGATGATGCCCACTGTGCCGCCTTCGAGTGTGGCAGTAACGGGCTTGCCCTTCCCAGCGCCAACGTCAAAATTCTTGGACGGCTCGATCGTGAACTCCTGAGTTTCGCCGCGACCGAGCGGAATGACCTTCATCTGGCCGTACGTGAGCGTCTCGTTCACGTTCGCACCGCGTATTGTCATCACGACGTCGTTCGCCTTTGCTGTGCCGACAGGCGAGACGCTGTGCCCGCACTTAACGATACAGTCGAACTCAAACACCTGCCGAGCAGCCTCGTAGAAATGCTCGCTGAGGACACCGAGGTGGGGCATCATGAAGATCGAATCGACCGTCATCATGGTGATCCCCTCCGGCTGGTAGGCGTCCATCATCATCAGCGCCGACTGGGCGCGCTTGGGTGCGTGGCTTAGCACGCCTCCCGAGCCGATGACCATGTCCAGTTGCATCATGTTGATAAGCGTTTGCGCACCGCCGGATTGGGTGAACAACTCGCCCATATCGCGGTCGCGCTGGCTTCCTTCGAGCGTGCGAGCGAGTGACTTGTGGTGGTTGAACGCAAGCCGCAGTGCTTCTCGCGCAACTGCCTGCTCGATCAGCAAGTCTTCGTATGAGTGCGGAATCGTGGTCGGTCGGATCATTTTGTTCCGCAGGCGATTTCGCACTTCGTCCGCCGAGAGTGGCAACGGTACCCACCGGATGATGTTCTCGATACCAGTCTCCTTGAGCACGTTACAGATCGAGTAGCTCATGCCCAGGTTCGCGCTGACCGTTCGGTTGTAAATGCGCTGCTGGTTGGGGTCCAAGAACACAGAGAAAACGTCGGTGGTCGCCCCGCCGATGTCCACGCCGAGGATATTCAGTTCTTCCTGCTCGGCGTAACTCTTCATGAGCTTGCCAACCGCGTTGGGGGTCGCCATGACCTCCTCGCTTGTCCAGGACAGCAGCTTGTCGTAGCCGGGTGCCTGCTGCATCACGTGCTCAAGGAACAGCTCATGGATCTCGTCTCGAGCAGGATCCAGGTTCTCCTTGTCCAGGGTTGGGCGCAGGTTCTGGACTGTCTTGAGCTCGATGGCCTTGCCTAGCACTTCGCTGACTTCCGATCGGGCCTCGACGTTTCCGGCGAAGATGACGGGAAGTTTCATATCGCCGAATCGGGGCTTCGGGTCGGCGCGGCGGATGATTTCGGCCATGTCCACCAAGTGCGTCTTGGTGCCTCCGTCGGTTCCGCCCGACATGAGAATGATGTCCGGGCGAAGCTGGCGCAGCCGCTCGACCTTTTGGTAATCCTTGCGGCCGTCATCGACGGCAAGGGTGTCCATGAGGATCGCCCCCGCGCCGAGAGCCGCTCGCTCCGCCGACTCTGCGCTCATCGATTTGACGACGCCCGCGACCATCATTTGCAGTCCGCCGCCCGCCGACGAGGTCGAGACGTACATGTCGGAAGCCTCGAACGGATTACCGCGCTCCATCTGTACGGTGCCTTCTTTGAGGATTCGCCAAACTTGGTCGTCCTTGATGAGCGTGCGGCGCTTAACTTCAAACCCCTCGGGCATTGAGGTCTCGGTGAGCTCTTCCAGCTCGGTCATTGCGTTCAGAACGCCCACAGTCACATCTTCAAAGGGCTTTTCTACGGTGGTGGGGGCCTCTCCGCGAGCGACGAGCCGATACTCGCCTTTGTCATTCCGCTCGATGAGAATCGCCTTGGTCGTCGTTGAACCGCAGTCTGTAGCTACAATGCGCCGAATGTCATTGGACATGGCGGCATTATATTCGGAATCGGGGGCTTCGCTGCACATGGTCTGCCCTTCTGAACGCAACCGCAGGGCGGTCATGTCATCCGCGCGCCCAACGTTGGTTATACTGAGCGCAACGAGTCCTTCTCGTGGGAGTACATCGATTGGCAGGAGTTCAGTTTAAGTCGATCTCAAAAATCTTTGGCAAAGACGTCAAAGCAGTGGATGACCTCAAGCTCGACATCAATGATGGCGAGTTTATGGTTCTGGTCGGCCCTTCTGGCTGCGGCAAGACCACCGCGCTGCGCATGATCGCCGGACTCGAAGAGGCCACCAGTGGTGATCTGATGATCGGCGAGCGGCGGGTGAACGACGTTCCGCCGAAAGACCGCGACATCGCGATGGTCTTTCAGAATTACGCGCTGTACCCCCACATGACGGTGTACGACAACATCGCCTTTGGCCTGCGCCTCCGCGAGCTGAAAGGGTTCTTCTGGCAGATCACGCACATGGGTGAGGCCAAGAAGGTGAAGGACAGCATCGACCAGCGAGTCCAAGAAGCGGCCCGGATGCTCGATATTGGACACCTGCTCCAGCGAAAACCCGCTGCGCTTTCAGGTGGTCAGCGCCAGCGCGTGGCTTTGGGACGCGCGATCGTCCGCAAACCCAAAGTCTTCTTGATGGACGAGCCTCTTTCTAACCTGGATGCAAAACTACGTATTCAGACTCGAGCTGAACTCATTCGTCTCCATCGCCAACTGGGTATCACGACGATCTACGTGACGCACGACCAGGTCGAGGCGATGACGATGGGCCAGCGCGTAGCCGTCATGAAGGACGGCAAACTTCAACAGTGCGACCATCCCGAGGTCGTGTACCGCCAGCCCGCGAACAAGTTTGTCGCTGGCTTTATCGGTGCTCCTCCCATGAACTTTCTCGAAGCTCGGCTGGTGGACGCGAGCGATGGTCTCTGGGTCGATACCGGCGACTTCAAATTCAAATTGCCCAAGGATCACCCCGCACGCCGGCTGGCTGGGCAAGAAGTAACGTTGGGCTTCCGGCCGGAAGATGTCTACGATGCTTCGCTCAACAACCCGATCCAGTCAACGCCCGAGAACACGATTGATGCGCTGATCGACGTCATGGAGCCGCTGGGCCACGTGTACACACTGTATCTAAAGGTCGGCGAACACACCTTCCAGGCGACCATCGACTCTTCAACGTCCGTGAAAGAGCGCGAGATGGCCAAGTTCTCCATCAACCTGGATGCACTGCACATCTTCGATAAAGCGACCGAGGAAGCCGTTCGGTAACTCTGCGCCATGGCTTATCGTGATTCGCTCGACGAGATCGATCTGAAGATTCTCGACCTGCTCCAGCGGGATGGCCGTATCACGAATGCTGACCTTGCGCGTCTCGTGGGGCTGTCACCTCCGTCGGTGCTACAGCGCGTGCGAAAACTAGAGGATGCAGGGGTCATCGTTGCGTATGAAACGCGGCTCGATGCGGAAAAACTAGGGTTCGGCTTGCTGATCTACGTTCAGATTGGCCTGAGCTTGCACCATGACCGGGCCATTACCGAGTTCAGGCGAGCGGTCAAGGCGATGCCCGAGGTTCTGGAATGTCAGCACGTGAGCGGCGATTTCGACTTTCTACTGAAAGTCGTGGCACAAGACATGCGCACTTACGAGAAGTTCGTCACGGAAAAGATTTCGATCATTCGGGGAGTGGGGAAAATCCACTCGTTCTTCACGTTGGGGACAACCAAGGACACCAACATCCTCCCGTTGGAGCAGGTGAAGTGACCGCAGACTTTGCCTCAGCGTGGGCCGAGCTTGAGTCGGAGCGCGCCGTGCTTGTCGAGCATGTTCGCTCGTTAGGTGATCAAGGTCGTCAACCGGGCGTGCCAGGAGGGCTGAGTCCCCTGGCCACGATTGAGCATCTTGCTCGGACCGAGAAGATGTACCAAGGCTGGATCGAGAAGGCGGCAGCTTCGAACGGAGCGGGCGATCCCAAACCGAACTTCATCTACCGTATGGTCCGGAAGCGCATGCACTCAGCAAAAGCGGTTCCAACCACGCCCGGCCTCACCCCGGCAACTGACTTCGATCTCGACGAAGCAGCTGGGAATTGGGCGCAGATCCGTCAGGTGCTCGAATCGCCATTGAAACAGCTTGCCGAAGCGGGCCGAGCGTTCCGTCATCCGGTGTTTGGACGAATGGGAGCAGATGACTACATCAGCCTGACCCGGGCCCATATCCACTACCACCGACAGCGGATGCCTTGAGGGAGTTCGCTCAGGTCCTTGACACGCGGGATGCCAGGGTTTCATAATGTGCATTGGCATCGTGGAACCACTGTGCCAAATTCGTCAGGCCAAGGAGGCGTGTCCAGACTGGAACGAAATTCGATCACGATTCGATCCGCTTGACACGAAACCCTGCGCGAACATTGAGCGCAAGGGTTTTTTTGCCCCAACTTGATGAAATGGATCGCTTAGGAAGAAAATTGAATGCCGACAGTTAATCAGCTCGTTCGAAAAGGACGCCGGTCGAAATCGTTTAAGTCCAAGTCGCCGGCTTTGAAGGGGAACCCGTTCCGCCGCGGAGTTTGCACGGTTGTGCGAACCCAGACGCCGAAGAAGCCGAACTCGGCTCTTCGCAAGGTGGCTCGTGTTCGTCTGACGAACGGCATCGAAGTCTCGGCTTACATCCCGGGCATTGGCCACAACCTCCAGGAGCACAGCGTTGTTCTGGTTCGAGGCGGTCGCGTCAAGGACCTTCCTGGTGTGCGCTATCACATCGTTCGCGGTACCCAACAGACCGCCGGTACTGCCAACCGCAAGCAAGGCCGCAGCAAGTACGGCGCGAAGCGACCGAAGGCCGCGAAGTAAGGATAAAGATTCAAAATGCCACGAAAAGGTCAAGCTGAAAAACGAATTGTCGCCCCGGATCCCGTATACGGAAGCGAGCTTATCCAGCGGTTTATCAACCGCCTGATGCTGGACGGCAAGAAGTCGATCGCCGAGCACATCTTCTACTCGGCTGTCGATGAAGCCGCCAAGAAGGCTGAAGTCGAGCCGCGCGAGTTGTTCGAGAAGGCCGTCGCCAACGTCATGCCGGTCATGGAAGTTCGAGCCCGCCGCGTCGGTGGTCAGAACTACCAGGTCCCGATGGAAGTCCGCCCGGTCCGCAAGCGCACCCTCGCCTTCCGCTGGCTCGTTGAGAACAGCCGCAAGCGCAATGGTCGCAGCATGGTGGAGCGCCTGAGCTCGGAACTGCTGGATGCCTACAACGGAACCGGCCCGAGCGTCAAGAAGCGCGAAGACACTCACCGTATGGCAGACGCGAACAAGGCGTTCTCTCACTACCGATTCTAGGTCGGACGTAGAACGATCGACTCTTTCGCGCGCTCGGTGGACATCATCCGCCGGCGCGCGAATGAATGAATCCCGAACGAAATAACGAATTTCATTAACCCGCAATTAAGGAGCAAACCCGAGAGCTATGGCACGCAGTCACCCCCTCGACCTCGTAAGAAACATTGGCATCGCAGCACACATCGATGCTGGAAAGACCACCACCACGGAGCGAATCCTGTACTACACGGGTAAGTCGCACAAGATCGGTGAGGTCCACGATGGGGCTGCAACCATGGACTGGATGGAGCAGGAGCAGGAGCGCGGTATTACGATCACCTCCGCTGCCACTTCGTGCTTCTGGAGCGGTTCGAAGAAGGACAAGCCCGAGCACAAGATCAACATCATCGACACGCCCGGCCACGTTGACTTCACGGTAGAAGTCGAGCGGTCGCTGCGCGTGCTTGATGGCCTGGTCGCGGTCTACTGCGCGGTTGGCGGTGTCCAGCCTCAGTCCGAGACGGTTTGGCGACAGGCGAACAAGTACATGGTCCCTCGCATCGCGTACGTGAACAAGATGGACCGACTTGGCGCGGACTTCTACGCGGTCGTTTCGCGACTGCGCGAGCGTCTGGCTGCCAACGCGGTGCCGATCCAGATTCCCATCGGTGCAGAGAGCGAGTACAAGGGCTACATTGACCTCGTCACCATGACCGCCACGATGTACAAGTCGGACGACGGAAAGCTGTTTGAAGAGTGCGAGATTCCCGCAGACCTCATGGCTTCGGCCAACGAGTGGCGCGAGAAGATGCTTGAAGGCATCGCCGACGTCGACGATTCGATCATGGAGCGATATCTGGGTGGGGAAGAGATTCCAGTCGCCGAGTTGAAGGCCGCCATCCGCAAGGGAGTTCTGGCCAACAAGCTTGTCCCCTGCATCTCGGGATCGTCGTTCAAGAACAAGGGCGTCCAGGCGATGGTCGATGCGGTCGTCGAGTACCTGCCGTCCCCGCTCGATGTCGGTGCGCTGAAGGGCATTCATCCGCAGACGGACGAAGAGCTCGTGCGACAGCCCGACGACAAGGAGCCGTTCTCGGCGCTCGCGTTCAAGATCATGTCCGACAAGTACGTCGGCCGCTTGACCTTCATCCGCGTCTACAGCGGTGTCCTCAAGAAGGGCTCGCCAGTGCTGATCTCGTACCGCGATCCGCTGACGAACGAACTCCGAACTCGAACCGAGCGCGTGGGCCGCATTCTCGAAATGCACGCAAACAACCGCCAGGACATCGATGAGGTGTGCGCAGGCGAAATCGTGGGCGTCATCGGCGTGAGCGACGTGCGCACCGGCTATACGCTGTGTGCCGAGGCCAGCCCGATCTGTCTTGAGTCGATCAAGTTCCCCGAGCCGGTTATCCAGATCGCGATCGAGCCCAAGAGCCGAGCCGACCAGGAGAAGCTGGGCACCAGCCTGCAACGACTTGCCGAAGAAGATCCGACGTTCCGCGTCTTCACCGACGCCGAGAGCGGCCAGACCATCATCAGCGGCATGGGCGAGCTCCACTTGGAAATCATTGTCGACCGCCTCAACCGCGAGTTCGGCGTCCAGGCCAACCAGGGCAAGCCGATGGTTGCATACCGCGAGACGGTGAGCTCCAGTTCGAAGGCCGAAGGCCGGTTCATCCGCCAGTCGGGTGGATCGGGTCAGTACGGTCACTGCTGGGTTGAGCTGACTCCGCTCCAGCCGGGCGAAGGCTTCGTCTTTGAGAACAAGGTCGTCGGTGGTTCGATTCCCCGTGAGTACATCCCCGCGATCGAAAAGGGCGTGCGAGAAGCCATGCTCCAAGGTGTCGTCGCCGGATACCCGGTCGTCGACGTGAAGGTTGCGGTCTACGACGGTAGCTACCACGATGTTGACTCGAACGAAAATGCGTTCAAGCAGGCGGGCGTCTTGGCGTTCAAGGAAGCCATGAAGCTCGCTAAGCCGGTCATCAAGGAGCCGATCATGCACGTGGAGGTCACGACTCCCGAGCAGAACGTCGGCGACGTGGTGGGCGACATTAACGGCCGCCGCGGGCGCATCGACGGGATGGAGACCAGCTTTGGCGCGACGATCGTCAACGCTCAGGTGCCGCTGTCGGAAATGTTTGGCTACGTCACGACGCTGCGATCGCTGACCCAGGGACGCGCAACGCCGAACGTGACGCCTTCGCACTACGAAGTCGTCCCGAACAACATTGCGTCGGAAATCATCTCGAAGTCGCAGAGTAAATAAGCGCTCTTTCTTGCATCATCGCCTAGTCCTTCTCCTGAGGAGGATCAGCGTACCGGTCACGAGGGCAGCGAGCGTGCCGGGTTCCGGTACGGGGTCGAGTCTGACCAGTGCGTAGGTGTTTCCTGTGGGCCTCTTCATGACCCCGTAGACCCTTCCGAGGTCGTCGATGCCTTTCACCTCATCAAAGGACCACCCCGCGGGGACCTGGGTCTT
>JAEURR010000002.1 GCA_016788115.1 Chthonomonas sp.
ATGGTTTGGCACCTCGATGTCGGCTCGTCGCATCCTGGGGCTGTACAAGGTCCCAAGGGTTCCGGAGTTCACGGATTAAAGCGGCACGCGAGCTGGGTTCAGAACGGCGTGAGCCAGTTCGGTCCCTATCCACTGCGCGCGAAGGAAATTTGAGGGGAGACGCTCTTAGTACGAGAGGACCGGAGTGTACTGACCTCTGGTGTACCAATTGTTCCGCCAGGAGCATACGTTGGGTAGCCACGTCGGGCAGCGATAAGCGCTGAAAGCATCTAAGCGCCAAGCGCACCCCAAGATTAGATTTCCCACTTAATGGTAAGGCCCCTTGAAGATTACAAGGTGATAGGTCGGAGGTGGAAGCATGGTAACATGTGCAGCTGACCGATACTAATTGGCCGAGGGCTTATTAAGCTGTGTTTCATGCCTGCTTAAACAGGTGCACGGCTCCTACAGTTCGATATTCAACTATGAGGGTGTTTGACCCTTTGACAATTTGTATTCGCGTGATCATGGCGAGGAGGTCACACCCGTTCCCATCCCGAACACGGCAGTTAAGCTCCTCAGCGGCGGAAGTACTTGGAGGGCGACCTCCCGGAAGATAAGCACGTCGCGCGGATACATAAACTTTAGAAGAGACCCCAGCAATGGGGTCTTTTTTGTTGTGCTAATCATCTGATTCAGCATCAAAATGGCACGATTTGTGCCATCATCCGCTGCATGATCGCCAAGTTCGAAGGCAAGTATCCGTGGCTGCCCTATGTGCTCCCGATGGCTCTGTTCATGGGAATCACCGCCGTCGAAGGCAAGAGCGAGGCGAACTATCCGTTGATCTACATTGCCAAGGTGATCATCGTTGTGATCGCCTTGCTCATGTGCAGAACCGCGCTGCGCGACATCAGATTTGATAAGCAGTGGATCATGCCTTCCATTGCGCTCGGGCTTGTGATGCTCGGTGTGTGGGTGAACGTGGAGCAAGGGATCCAGTACTCGAAGATGGGCGCGCGATCAGCGTTCAATCCGTTTGAGAAGATCGATGACCCAACTTTACGCAACGTTTGGATGGCGTTCCGGTTCATGGGCTTGGCGCTCGTGGTGCCGGTCATGGAAGAGCTCTTCTGGCGTTCCTTTGGTCTTCGCATCGCCACTCAGACCGATTTTCTGAAGCTCAAGATCGGTGAGTTCAGCACGACCGGTTTTGGCATCGTAGTTGCCGTCTTTGCCTTCAGTCACCCCGAGTGGGTTCCGGCCGCGATTTTTGCTGCCGTGACGGGTCTGTGGGTCTACCACACCCGAAGCATCTTCGCTTGCATTGTCCTGCACGCCGTGACAAACCTGGGTCTTGGTTTGTACGTTGTGACTCAGCACCAGTGGAAATTCTGGTAACGCGCGTTCTTTGCGGTCGGGGGTCTTTGCATCCGTACGTATCTCCTGTATATTGAATGCATATCCTTGCGGCATGCGCAAAGGGAATTCAAGGTCATGCGAATCTCAAAAGCTGTCTTCGCGCCGCTATTGGTGCTCATTCTTGGGCTATGTGCCCACGCCCAAACAACGACTGAACAGGTAGGACGCCCATGGCGAGGCGAGCCGGGCATCGTCGAAACCGTCGCTGAAATCATGGAGCGGGAGAGCCACACGCCTCCTCCCACCGCTTTCACCATTCGTGATCACGATGAGATTGAGCGGGAGCCAAGCACGCCGCCGATTGATCCCAACCTTGAGTTCAACGCCACTCGTCCAGCTTTGCGAAGCGGTTTTGGCAAGATGTACATCACCGCTGGCACATCTTGGACCGGTTCCGACTTGGCCGCTTCGGGCTCAGTGCCACCCGACTCCATGGGAGGCGTCAGCCCGACGCAGGTCATGGTCTGTACGAACAGCCGAATCCGCATCTATAGCAAGTCGGGTGTGCTGGGTGGCCTTAACGCATCCACGAACACGTTTTTTAACTCGGTCCGCAACGGCGTAGGGACAAGCGATCCTCGGGTTTGGTTCGACCGCCTGTCGAATCGCTGGTTCGTCATCATGATCACTGTCTCGTTCCCGAACCGGGTGCTGTTGGCGGTGTCAAACTCGGCGACCGTCACAGCGACCTCGTCGTTCACGTTCTATCAGTTCCAGCAGGATCTGATCTCTCCTGTTGGCTTAGACTCGGGCCTGTTGATGGACTATCCGAGTTTGGGTGTGGACGCCAATGCCGTCTACACCGGCGGAAACATGTTTAACTCTGGCAGCTCGTTCTTCGGAGCCAGCTGCTTTGTCATCCGCAAGAGCTCTGTTCTCTCCGGTGGCCCCATCGTTGTCTCCGCGTTCCGACAGGTCTGCACAGCTTCGGGAGCGGGTCCGGTTGCGCCGCAAGGCGTTCACAATGACGATCCTGCGAGCACATTTGGATACTTCATCGGCTCGGACAACGTCAGTTTCTCGACCTTGGTGATTCGCCGAATCACCGATCCGGGCGGTACGCCGAGCATCAGTGCCAACATCCCGGTTGCGGTCGCGACCACCGGATTTCCGCAGAACTACGCGCCCCAACTGTCCACAACCATCGACACGCTTGATGACCGCCTCTTCAGCGCGCAGATGCGCCTGAATCGAAACACGGGCGTCCGGTCTCTATGGGTCGCGCACAACATCGAAGTGAACTCTGCGGGCTCGTTCAGTGCCACCGGCAACCGCAATGGTTCGCGGTGGTACCAACTTGGATCACTGAGCACGACTCCGACGGTGCTGCAAACTGGAACCGTCTTTGACAACGCCGCATCGAACTTCCGAAGCTACACGATCCCGTCGATCTCGATGAGCGGTCAAGGCCACGCCATGATCGGCTTCACGGCGGGCGGAGCGGCGCTCCCCGCGTCGGTGGGCGGCTCATTCCGATTGGCCAGTGATCCGAACGGAACGATGGAGTCGGCGACGGTACTCGTCACCTCGAGCTTCGGCTACAACGTGGAAACGGCCCCGCAACGTTGGGGCGATTACAGCATGACGGTCGTCGATCCAGCGGATGATATGACCTTCTGGACCTTCCAGGAGTTCGTGGCGTCCACAAACAACTGGGGCGTCCGCGCGCAACAGATCCGTGCGCCCGGACCGGCAACCATCACTAGCTTGGTCCCGAACACGCTTGCTCAGGGGGCGACCGCGAACGTGGTCGTGACGGGCACCTCCAGTGCGGGCACCGGTTACTTTGACCCCGGCCCCGAGTACCCCAACCGGCTTGCAGCCGCGATCAGTGGTTCTGGCGTCACGGTCAATTCGGTGACCTACACTTCGCCCACTTCGATCACTCTGAACGTCACCGTCTCTGGCGCGGCCACAGCGAGCGCTCGCGACCTGACCATCACCAACCCCGACGGACAATTTGTAACCGGAGCCGGTGTCTTCACGGTCACCAGCTCGGCCAATCCAGTGCCGGTGATAAGCTCGATCTCGCCTTCGTCGGCGATAGCCGGTTCGGCGGGCTTCTCCTTGACGGTTAGCGGCTCGAACTTCATTTCGGGTTCCATAGTTCGTTGGAATGGTGCTGACAGGGCCACGACCTTCGTCAACTCGGGCTCGGTGACGGCAGCTATTTCCGCGGCGGATATCGCCAGCGCCGGCAGCGCGTCAGTGACCGTCTTTAACCCGGCACCCGGCGGCGGAACGTCCAATAGCGCGACATTCAATATCAACAATCCTGTTCCGACGATTTCTAGCATCACGCCGAACCCGGTTACGGCTGGCGGTTCGGCATTCACGCTGGATGTGAGCGGAACGAACTTCGTCAGTGGCTCAGTCGTGCTGTTCAACGGCTCGGCGCGGAGCACTACGTTTGTGAGCTCCAGCTTGGTGAAAGCAGCGATTTCGGCTGCGGATATCGCCACGGCTGGCACTGCGCTCATCTCCGTGCAGACCGCGGCTCCAGGCGGCGGTACCACGGGCACGCTGACGCTGAACATCAACAATCCCGCGCCCACGTTGTCCTCGCTCTCGCCATCGAGCTCGACGGCAGGAGAGGCAGCGTTCACTTTGACCGTCAACGGAGGCAACTTCGTCTCCGGATCGACGGTTTTGTGGAACGGTTCCCCCCGAACGACGACCTTCGTGAACTCGGGGCAGCTGACCGCCTCGATTTCCGCGGCGGACATCGGAACTGCAGGCACGGCCTCGATCACGGTGAATACGCCGGGACCGGGTGGCGGAACCAGCGGTGCACTCACGTTCACCATCAATAATCCGTCGCCGACGCTTAGCTCGATCAGCCCGGACAACGTCCTGGTGGGCTCGGGTGCGTTCACTCTCACGGTAACGGGTACCCAGTTCGTGAACGGTAGCGTGGTCCGCATCAACGGTGTGAACCGCGTCACGACCTTCGTCAACAGCACGACGCTCACCGCGCAGATCACTGCAGGGGACGTAATTGCTGCGGGCACGGCCAGCATCGATGTGTTCACCCCAACTCCGGGCGGCGGCACTTCGAGTACGCAGACGCTGACGATCAACAACCCAGCCCCGACGAGCATCTCGCTTTCGCCCAGCTCGGCGCTGGTCGATAGCGGCGCGTTCACCCTCACAGTATCGGGCGGTCCGTTCGTCAGCAGCTCGGTGGTGAATTGGAATGGCTCGCCGCGCGCGACGACCTATGTCGATGCCAACACCCTTCAGGCGTCGATTCCGGCAACGGACGTCAATGCTACGGGCACGGGATCGGTCACGGTGGTGACTCCTGGTCCGGGGGGCGGAACTTCGCCTGCGGCCACGTTCACCATCAATAACCCTGCGCCGGTCGTCACTTCGGTGAACCCAGCGGTCATCGCCACACTCTCGCCCGATACGGTCGTGGAGATCCTCGGTACGGGATTTGTGGCTTCCTCGCAAGCCAGAGTCGACGGCGCACCGCGGACGACCACGTTCGTCAGCAGTACCAAGCTCGAGATCACGCTCACGGCGGCGGAGCTGTCCAGCGTTGCCACGTACCTGGTTGACGTCACCACGGCGGGACCGGGCGGCGGAACATCAAGCGCGCTTACCGTCGAGGTCAAGAAGAGGACTCTCAACGGCAACGTGGACCTGCAGGCATTCGCCAACATGAGCGGGCAGCAAGTTGAAATCGAGATTCGCCCTGTAGGGTCGCTCTCGATCGTGACGAGCTTCTTCGCCACGCTGGATGCGCTGGGTAACTACTCGGCCAGCATCGATCTCGCCCCCGGCAACTACGATGTTGCGACCAAGGGATCGCACTGGCTGCGCAAGGTCTCGGGCAACGTGGCGTTCAATGCGCTCACGGTGACGGCTCCGAACGTCTCGCTCATCAACGGTGATTGCAACGGAGACAACGTGATCGACCTGTTCGATTACCTGATCCTGAGTTCCGCCTATGAGACGGCGCTCGGCGATCCGGGCTTCCTGCCTGCTGCTGACCTGAACGGTGACGATGCGGTCGACTTCTTCGACTATCTGATCCTGAGTCAGGAGTACGAGGCCCAAGGCGACGACTAAGCGCATCGCGCCCTAACGAAACGAGCGGTCGGACCCACGCTGTGGGCCGACCGCTTTACTTCTTCAGACCGGGATCAGAGCGGGCCGTCGGCGTGATGGACTCGATCGGCCAAGACCGACAGGTCCACGCGCGAAGTGGCCGGAATCTGCACCGACTCGCCTGTCAACAGTTGGTACGCCCGAGCGGCCTCGCCGTGCGCCCAATTGCGGAAGAGCGCCACGGCATCGTCGAACCGTCCACGATCGCGGCTGGCCCGCAGGCGCGCGCTCTGCTCGGCGTAACGCAGGATCGCCAGGTCGGCAAGTGCACCGAGTTCACTCTGGTGGTGCTCGGTGCTCTTCAGGGCGTGAGTGTAGCCCCTGGACACGAGTTCCGAAAGGAAGTCGCCGCCCGAACTGGGCAATTGGACCGTGCCATCTCTGAGCTTGCGCAGCATTCGTTCTGCGATGAAGTAGCGGTTGATTTCGTTCGTGCCTTCGTAGATGCGGCTGACTCGGGTGTCGCGATAGATTCGCGCGATCCCAAACTCCTCGGTGAACCCGTACCCGCCGAAAACCTGCAACGATTCGTCCACGATGAACGACTCCGCTTCGGTGCTGAAGGCCTTGCACATGCTGCACTCGATGCTGAATTCCTCAGCGGCGCGCATGTTCTGTTGGACGGGGGCCAGATCGCCCTGCGCATGGTAGTGCGCGAAGGCGTCGTCGATAAGTGCGCCCGTCCGGTAGATCATTGACTCGGCGGCGTAGAACCGAGCCGCCATGAGCGCGAACTTCTGCTCGATGAGCCCGAAGTTCGCGATGGGCTGACCGAACTGTTTGCGATCGCGGGAGTACTCCGAAGAGAGGCGCATCGCCTCGCGCGCAGGTCCGATGCTCATGCTCGCGAGCTTGAATCGGCCCAGGTTCAATGCGTTGAAGGCCACGATGTGGCCCCGGCCCTCTTCGTAGATCATGTTGTCGGACGGGATGGACGCATCCTCCAGCAGGACCCGAGCGGTCGAGCTCCCCTTGAGGCCCAGCTTATGCTCCTCGCGTGAGACCGAGACTCCGGGCGTGTCGCGCTCCACCACGAACGCGGTGATCTTTTCGCCGCCTACCTTGGCCATAACCAAGAATTGATCGGCCCACTTCGCGTTGCTGATCCACATCTTCGTGCCGTTCAGGACCCAGCGATCGCCCCGCAGGTCTGCGCGTGTGGTCATCGAGAGGGCGTCGCTACCGCTGTTGGGTTCGCTGAGGCAGTAGGCACCGATCTGGGTGCCCGCCGCAAGCGCAGGCAGGTACCGGCTGCGTTGGGAGTCGTTGCCGAAGAGCTGGAGACCCACCTGGCTGATCCCGCTCGTGA
This sequence comes from Chthonomonas sp., assembly GCA_016788115.1. Taxonomy (NCBI): domain Bacteria; kingdom Bacillati; phylum Armatimonadota; class Chthonomonadia; order Chthonomonadales; family Chthonomonadaceae; genus Chthonomonas; species Chthonomonas sp. The sequence continues at coordinate 6,827 of JAEURR010000002.1, forward strand.
TGCCGATGGTCACGCTGAAACTGGCATTGAGCGAGAGGAATTCGAGGATCCGAGCGGCGAGGTTCTTGCCGAGGCCCAGGCCGCCAAACTGGTCATTCGTATCGATGCCGCAAAACCCGAGCGATCCCGCTTCGTTGATCAGGCGTGGCATCAGCCCTTCTTCCTGCGCATCAAGCTGCTCCTGCACCGGCAAGACCGACTTGCGGGAGAACTGCTCGGCAGTGCTGATCATGAGCTGCTCGTCGCCTCCGAAATCTTCGGGGGCGAACGTCTGCGGGGGATCGGCGCTGATGAAAGAGCCACCAAAAACGGTGGCCGTGAGGGCATCGGACGACGTTGTCACGAGCACTATTATAGCGGCTGGGCCGGGTTCGAATCTATTCGCCGTTGACGGTGAGGCGCGAGCTGGTCCCGGTCATGCCCGGTCGAAACTCTACGTGGTGGGCCGCAAGCGAACCATTGCCGAACGCCCACTCCTCGATGCGAATAGAGCTTACGGCGTTCGGGCCGATCATGTACGGTTCCGTGGGGAATGGATGGAGCGCGGCCTGAAGCGTCTCCGGCTCGAGCTCAGTGAAGACGATCACGCGCTGTGGAGTGACCTCGGCGATCCACGACAGGACCTGCTCCCGTGGCCCTGCCTCGTCTTCGAAGAGGTTCGGCTGACCGATCAGTTCGCCCGGCAAGGCAACGGCCAGGATCTCAAGTTCGGGGATGTGGATCGCGAGGGGCGAAAATCGGATGTATCGAGTGGAAGCCACGTTCATTCGGATGATCCTCTAGTATGCCCGTTGGACGACCCGGGGGTGTATCATGTTCTTGACCGGGCCTGTAGCTCAGTGGTAAGAGCACGCGGCTCATAACCGCATGGTCGTGGGTTCGAACCCCACCAGGCCCACCAGTTTTCCGAGTGCGGTCTCATGGGGCCGCCTAGCGGCGGCCCCATGAGACTCTAGCGTCGGCGACGCGCCATCAGAGCGAACCCGACACCCAGGCCAAGGAGCGTGAGCGGCTCCGGTACCGCCTCGATTGATGCGTGCAGCGGCGTGGAGTCGTAATAGAAGCTCCCTGCCGAACCCACTCCGAAGTCGATGGAGTCACCGGCGTTCAGGCTACGAGTGAAGTCGAAGCCAACACTATCGAATGTTGCTCGGTGTTCAAGGATCAGCGAAGTCGGTGTGCCGACAAATGCGTCGATCGCACCGCCGTCGCCTACGCCGAACATGCCGAAGATCCGGAATACCCCGGAGGTAGGCGCGGTCCACCGCACCGTAACGACCTCACCATTGGGCCCGGGGTGCATGTTCCCTTCGCCTGGGGCGATGCCGTTGATGCTGGTCGAGCCAATATTCTTGGTGGCAGCGGGGGCACCGAGCAACTGATGGGCGTTGTCGATCCAGTACAGCCAGGTGCTGTTGCTACCGTGATCGGGGAAGGCAAGGAAGTTGCCGGTAGGGCTGTCGGAACCCTTCACGCCGTAGGTCCAGACGCTGTTGGGGTTGCCGTTCCCCACCGAGAAGTCCTCGGCGTAGTTCCATAGCGCGAACGCCGAGGACAGAGTCATCGCAGCGAGCGAGACGGCTGCGAGACGAAGTGTGAGAATCATAGAAGTCCTCCTTCGCAAGACACCCGCCCCACTTGAGCGGGCGTTAACTAGAGTATATCAGAGCGGAATGAGCCGGGCAGCGAGCGCAGCCGGGCTTCTTGGTTGCCGTCCAGGATTGCATTGCGCGAGGCGGTCGAGCGGCGGCGGAGAAGCGCATGGTTGGGGTTTCGGACCCCACGAAACCTTAGACTCGCCTAGGCTTGATTCTCGAACGGATCCGCAAAGATGTCCTCCAGGTTTGCGCCTGCGAGGAAGCATCGCTTCTGTCCCGACCGTACCATCGCCGGATGGCCGCACAAGTACACTTGGAACGCTTCGAGGTCGGGCAAATCGTGCAGCGCCGCGTCGAGCGGACTTCCGGAACGATCTCCCTCCGCTGTGGGATGATCGGCGCACGGCGTGTAACTCAAGCTTGACGCCTTCCGACTAAGCTCCGACAGTTGCTCCCGAAAGTAGAGCCCATCGGACGACTCTGCGCCGTGATACAGGTGTATGGGACCCTGGTGGCCCTGCGCCAGGGCCGAGCCAAGGACCCCGTAGACCGGTGCTAACCCTGTACCCGTGGCGATCAGCAGCAGAGGTCTCGGGTTCGCTGAGGCTCGGTACATGCATTTGCCGAACGGGCCCCGCAGGCGAAGCGTTTGGCCAGGCTTGACGTCGCCTAGGAAAGTGCTCACGAGTCCGCCAGGCACGAGCCGTATGTGGAGAGCGACCTCGCTCCCGTTGACTTCCGCAAGCGAATAGCACCGCGAAAGATCATCCGACTTGAGGAGGCGAATGAATTGACCGGGGCGGCCGCACACCTCGGTTACAAGCCGCAACTCAAAGACGCTGTCGGAGAGGTTCTGACGGCTGACGACCCGGGCAGGGAACTGGGGAACCTCGCTGTCATCGAATCGAATGATCCGTTCCACCGACCCTGCGGTCGCGCGACAAGCGAGAAAACCGCCCAATCCCACGATGGCGTCGTCGAGGCTCTCAGTTGAACTCGAAGGAGCGGTTCCAGCCACCGACCGAAGGAGGCATGCTTGGCATGCTCCGGCTTTACAGCCGTGCTCAATGTTCTCCCCGCTCTTGAGCAAGGCATCAAGCGTTGAATCCCCGGCCTCGGCGGCGATGGACCGCCCTTCGAATTCAAACTCCATGCGTCAGGAACGACCCAGTACGTCTTCGCGGGTGGTCTCCGCGACGGCTGCCACTTGGCTGATCAGGTCGTCGGCGACACCCATATCCTTCAGCGTGAGCCCAAGGTTCTCGACGATGGCGTCGAAGTGACTGTCGTTCAGGCCCCGCTCGACCAGGTGCGCGTGGCCGACCTTCATATCCAGCCCAGTGTAGTTGTGTGGGCCACCGAAGGCCATCGTCAGGAACGCCTTCTGCTTGGCCGATTGCTTGTACATATCGACGTTTTCAAAGAAGTAGTTCACCCGATCGTCCGCCAAGACGCGTCGATAGAACTTGTTCACGGCGGCATCGACTGCCGCTTGACCACCAAGGTTTTCAAAGAGTGTGCTCATAGTTAGATCTCGTTTCGAGGGACTCGTTGCCCCTCAATTTGATCGTGGCCAATTGGCTGGGACCGCGCTATGATGCTTGTCATAGTCGATCAACGTACGGCTGCGCCGAGGCAAATCGCATCGCCTAGACAGCTCCATGCATTACAGTAGAGGGTCAGCTCACTGCAAGCGACGATAGACCGTTCGGAGATCTAGAAGTGTGCGAACAACCCGCCATGGCATGGGCGTTGTTGATAACTGAGTTCCAGGAATGTACAGATAATTTGATTCAGGGTGGAAAACTTGACACCCGATCCTCAACGATGTAATATAAGTGTAGAACGAGTAGTCGAAACAGGAAATCACATGGCAGTTATTGGATCTTTGCATAGTCGTTTGAACCAAGGCATCGGCCGAGGCACAGCGGTCGGAATGGTCGGGTTGCTCCTTTTGAATGTTACTGCGCCCGCCTTTGCCCGAACTCCCGATCCCAAAGTCCCGGCTCCGAGGATCGAAAGCCGACCGGCGACTGTTTCGGCTGGGCTTCCACGTGTCCCCGTGGTGCGTGGCACCGCTGGCCAACTGGCGACTTTTGGCAAGCCCGTTGCTCCTGTCATTCAGAGGCAAGGGAGCTTGCTTGACGAAGTGGGTCGATTGAACTACCGCGTGTCGGCAGAACAAGTCGCGATTTGGAAGAGCGAGGCCACCCCGTTGGCGAGGCTGCGGTTGGCAGAGCTGACCTTGTCGGGCTATCGCGACCCGCGGGGTGCGGAGTATCGTTTTGCGCAGATCATATCTTCACCGGACACGTCCAGGGAAGTTGCCGGCCTAGCCAAGCGGGGAAAGGCGTTTGCCCTCCATTTTCAGGGCCGCTATCGCGAGGCAGCACAGTATCTGCGCCGGCTTGTCTCCAGTAGCGCGGGGGTGCCGAGCACTCGCGAATTGGTGGGTTTCATGCGTCATGCCGAAGCGTGCGCGGGTTATCATGAGGCGCATGATCGCCTCGGGATCTTCCAGCCTGGCAAACTTGACCCGCTGTGTGGAGTGCGCAGTGTCGCCAAAGCGGTCACCAGGTTCGGCGGTTCGTACAACGAAACAGCCGCCGCGAAGGTCGTACGCCACGATGGATTTGGCTCGGACCTGAAGGACATCGTCAAAGGAATTCAGGCGTTTGGTTATGAGCCTGTAATCATCACGGGCAACGAGCGAGCGGTGGCGGAAATGCCCATGCCCGTCATTGCACATGTCGAGCACGATCACTTCATCACAGTCACGAGCGCATCGAGAGCCTCCGTCACCTATTGGTGCGTGGACTGTGGAGGGGACCAGGTAGTCACGTGGGATCAGTGGCACGCCATGGAACCGGACGTGTTTGTCTCAGTGGTCAGGCCAGGTTCTGCCGAGGCGCAGTTGATCAGCGCGGCGTTCGATCCGGGAGCTGATGTCGTAGCTTCGATCAACCCACGGTCGAACCCGTTCTCGGTTCTGGCGCGATGCGCCACCCTGCTACCTCTCGGGCCAGTCCCAGGCGGCATCGTTTGCGGCGCTCGGCCCCAGAGTTTGCAGTGTGGAGATTGCGCCAATGGGCAATCCTGCCCAGTCGTAACGGGCGGCCCAGGAACTGGTGATCCAGTGAACATTGCGACCGGTGGCGAAGAGTACAAACCTGCGCCGGACCTTGTGGTTTACAACCCCGCTGGCCCAAGCGTCTCATGGGGACGCGAGTACTTCAGCCTCGGTAATCCGGTCGAAAACGGATTTGGCACTAGTTGGACCCATAGCTACAACTTCGTCGTCAACATCTCTGAGCTAAGCATCGAGGGTCGGCCCGGAGGAGGAGGCGGAGAACTTCCGCCTCCAGCCTACGCTGTCGATCTCATTCTGCCTAACAGTGCGCATCTCAAATATGGACTACCTGAAGGCGAGGGAGCACCCACTGCTCTAAACCCGGGCCCAGTGACCCTCGTACCCGAAGAAGAGGGTGCGGCATACATCGTTCGCTGGAAGTACGACACGTCGGCAGGAGGCGATTTCTTCGAGATTCAAGGCGCCGACGAAACGGTTCTCAGGACGACAATGGCCGAAAACTATCCTGCGCCAGGTCAACCACTGATGCCGTTCGTACGTCCAGGTTGGATCTACCGCCTGTCCAAAATCACGGACAAGGTTGGCAACTTCATTACTCTAGACTATGAGGACAAAACCAAGAATGTCCTGATGTCCGACGGCGCTGGTGGCACTTACTCTCAGAGTTACACGCTGCGCAATCTCAAGACGATCAGGGATGCCAGCGGATCAGCTCTACTCACGCTAAATACGGACGCGCAAGGCAGCTACGTCTCCGCCATCGACCGGTACTCGCGTGCGGTCTACTACTCGGTTCAAACCCTTAGCAGTGCCAATATGCCCAACGGAATTCCGAACGAGGTATACGAACTGACCCAAGCGTCTCAGATTGTGACCGCGGGAGCGGGAATCACACCGGTACGCTACCAATACACTTACGCACTCGTTGGCAATATGCACGGTGTGGGTGGCGAGCAAGTTCCGACCCTCAAAACGATCTCGGTGCCCTCGCCAACGGGCTTAGGTCTGTCCACGGCGACCATCAACTACGACGCAGACGGCCTCGTCTCAAGTCTCGTCGATGCGAATGGCAATACGACCGAGATTGTCAACGACCCGAGCATTAACCGGGCCGAGATTCGGGTGAAGGATTCATCCGGGACCGTGGTCGAGAAGCGGTACCTGGACTTCGATGCAAAGATGAATCTCACTCAGGTTCTCGACGCGAGCGGCAACGTGGTCAGCACGAAGACCTTTGGCGGAACGAACCCGTACAAGCCAACCTCGGTGACCGATGCCACATCGCACACATGGAACTACACTTGGGATCAGTATGGCCATCTGCTGACGGTACAGACCCCGCGCGGCATCACCACGACCAACACCTACGACTTTTCAGTCTTCCCGATGGGAAGGCTGACGGAAACCCAGGAAGGGACCAAGACGAGTTCCACTTATCAGTACCTCACGAATGGCCTGCTCTGGAAGTCCAATTCACCGATTCCCGGCGACGTAGGAACGGGCAACCGTCAGACCACGACCTACGCCTACGACAGTCTGGGCAATATCACGAGCATCATCACGCCCGGGAACAACGCAGAAACGACTCACACGACGTCGTTCAACTACACAACCGACGGTAGCTATTCGCAGGCCGCGGCGATGGGTCAGCCGCTGACGATTACGAACAGCAATGGCGAAGTGACCCATATGCGCTACGATGCCCGGGCAAACACGACCAGCATGTGGGATGCGCTGGGGAATACGAGCACGTACGCGTTCAATCTTGCGAATCAGCAGACCGATTCATATCTTCCGGCAACGGGAAACACCGGCTCGGGCAACGCAAGAAGCCAGCAGGTCTACCTTTACATCGGCGGGCCAGCAAGCCAAACCAACGCCTATAACGAATCCGGAACGCTTGTCCGGCAAACCAACCTCGGCTACGGGGCCGAAGGCGAACTCCTGAGCCGAACGGGAAGTACGGAAGAAGCGAGCTTCACTTACAACGCCGCGTACCGTATGAAGACCCTGCGCGATGGTGCCGGTTCGAGTCACGAAACTTCGTACACATACAACACGAAGGGGCAAGTTACGCAGATTAGCTACCCCAATGCCTCTGGTGCAACGTACGACAAAATCCAGTTCACTGGATACGACATCGCTGGTCGGCTGACGGGTCGAACGGATGGGCGCGGAATCACGACGACCTATAGTTACGCCGAGCCGGATGGGCAACTCCATGGCGTGACCTATTCGAGCGGAGCCGCAATTTCGATGGCGTACGATAGCTACGGCCGCGTGCAGAGCGTTACCGATTCCAGC
>JAEURR010000003.1:300000-473224 GCA_016788115.1 Chthonomonas sp.
GGTCGTGGCCGTCGCATTCATACACGGCCCAGCCAAAGGCGCGCCACTTGTCCGCGAACGGCTCAAGCTGTAGCGTATCCGCCACCGGAGCCAGGGATTGGATCTTGTTGAAGTCCACGACCGCGATCAGGTTGTCGAGCTTGTGGTGCCCAGCGAACAGGATCGGCTCCCAGTTGGAACCCTCATCGCACTCGCCATCGCTCAGGAGCACGAAGACCCGGTGCCGCCTGCCATCGAGCATTGCGCCATAGGCCATCCCGCACCCAACGCCGAGCCCGTGACCGAGTGAGCCTGTGGCAAGCTCCACCCCGGGGATCCCGAGGAACGTCACATGACCGCTGAGGTCGCTGCCGTTTTGATAGTGGCCTTCAAGCCGCTCGACGGGGAAGAACCCGCGCTCAGCTAGGGCGGCATACACTCCCGCGCCTGCGTGCCCCTTGCTCAAGATGAACCGATCCCGATCCGCCCAAGTCGGGTTTGCGGGATCGACGCGAAGCTCATGTCCATAGAGCACCGCAACGAGGTCGGTCATGCTGAGGACCGCCCCGATGTGCGAGCTTCCGCCCCGGCTTGTCATACGCAATGCGTGGATCCGGATCCTCTTGGCGAGGCCCTCAGTCTCGATCGGCGGGGCCGCGTTCACGCGCCGTAGAAACCTCGGACGTGATCGGCAACGTAGTTCACTTCGTCATCGGTTAGCGTCATGTTCATGGGCAGCATGATGCATCGCTCGAAGTACCGCTCGGTGTTCGGGAGTCGATAGCCGCTGTAACCAAGCTTCTCAAACTGATGCACGGCCTTGCCGCCCCACTGGATGAGGGTTCCGATGCCCATCTCACGCAGGTGCGCCTTGAGCTCGTCGCGACGATCTGCCTGCATCTCGTAGTTCTGGTAGGTGTCCAGGTGGTCGCCGCCCTCGACGGGTGCGGGCGGGAGTTGCATCTGCTCCAGATCTCCCAATCGAGCCTGGTAGATCGAGGCAATCTCGCGGCGGCGACGGATGATCTCCGCGTAGTCCTTGAACTGGAGGTCGAGGAACGCGGCCTGGAGATTGTCCAGTCGCGAGTTGTGTCCCCACATGGTGACGTCGCCGTCGTGGTTACGACCGTGGTCGCGCAGCAGCCGCGCGGTGTTGGCAATTGCGTCGTCATTGGTGACAAGCGCACCGCCATCGCCCATGCAGCCGAGGATCTTGGCCGGATAGAAACTGTAGACGCCCGCCTTGCCGAAGGTTCCTGCGTATCGGCCCTTGAATTGTGAGCCGAGCCCCTGCGCCGAGTCTTCAACGATCATCAGCCCGTGCTCATCGCAAATGGCCTGGATCGCGTCCATGTCGGCGGTTCGCCCGTTGAGCTGGACCGGCATGATCGCGCGCGTCTTAGGAGTGATGGCAGCGCGAATCGCGTCGGGGTCGATGAGCCCATCCTCAAGTCGGCAGTCGACGGGGATCGGCACGCCACCCACAAGTGCCACGGAAGCAGGCGAGGCGACCATCGTGTGGCTGGGGAAAATGACTTCGTCGCCCGGCTGCAGCCCGGCTGCGCGCCAAGCAAGCATCAGCGCGTCGGTCGCATTGGCCATGCCCACGGCGTGCTTCACGCCGAGGTAGCTGGCGAGGTTCGCTTCAAAGTCGGCGAGATCGCGTTGCATGATGAACGCGCCGCGTCCGAGGACATCGCGGAAGATAGCGACGAGTTGCTCTTCGAACTCGCCGAACGCCTTGGGGTAGTTGAAAAACGGAACCGAACGGATCTCAGTCGCAAAAGCCATAAAACACCTGAATAGTTACAGGCAATTATAGCTGATGGAGGCTGGACTAGCCTAGATCTGCGGTTCGCGGGCGCTCTCCGAAAGCTCGACAGCCGCATGGGTCATACGCTGCTGGTCCAGCACTGGCACCAACCGCGGGACGACCGCGTCGATCTCGCTCGGATAGAAGCTCTTGTCAAAAATGCGCCGCGCCGTGTACATCAAAATCTTGATATCACCCATCACCGTATGGTTCGCGCGGTAGTACAGCTGCAGCTTGAGCTTGCCCGGACGGATGTACTGCTCGTACCCGGCATCCACGTCCTCCAGTCCTGCGAGGATGGCGCCCTCGTCGCTGTTCCAGATGCTCGCCCAGTCAGTGATCCCGGGCCGGAGGTCGAGGATCGGCTTCTCCTCGGGCGTGTACATGTCGGTGTACTTCTTCACCTCGGGCCGAGGTCCAACGAAGCTCATATCCCCTATGAATACATTCATGAACTGCGGGATTTCGTCTAGCTTGAACTTGCGAATGAACTTGCCGGACTTGGTGATGCGGCTATCGGTGTCGGCGGTGCTCGGACCCCCAATTTTGTCCGCGTTCGTGACCATGCTGCGGAACTTAAAGATCCGGAACGGGACGCCGTTCAGACCCGTGCGCTCGCCGCGGTAAAAGACCGGCCCCTTCGAATCGAGCTTGATCCATAGGGCGGTCAGCAAGAGGATCGGGGAGAACACGATCAAACCGATTGCGGAAAAAACGAGGTCAAAAAGTCGCTTGGCCATAGGACTCGCACACAGAGTCTATGAGTTTACCAAACTAGGTTAAGGACGCTCTTTCGGGAGCAACAGCGCGCCCAGCCCGACAAGCAGCCCAAACCATCCGAAGAAGTGTCGAAATCGGAACGTGTCAGAGCCTGCTGGCATCACCACCTCAGCGCGCATCGCCACGTTCGCCCCCAGCGGCGCGCGCACGATCTCATGTCCCTTGGCGTCGATGACCCGCGACACGCCAGTGCTCGCGGAGCGAAGCGTCGGCAATCCGGTTTCGATGCTCCGCCAGATCGCGCCGTCCGCAAGCTGCGGGATGGCGGGGGTACCGGCATACCAATCGTCGATCGACATGATGGCCAGGAATCGCGACCCCTGATCGGCCATCTTGCGAGCCACGTCCGGGAAGAGCCCCTCGAAGCAAAGCAGCGCGCCGCCCCGCAAGCCAGCAATCTCGATGGACTGAGCCGTCGCACCGGGGGAGAGATCGGCGCTCGGCAAGTTGAAACCCTTCAAGAACGACAGTTGCCTGCGAAACGGCACGTACTCCCCAAACATGACCAGCCGCGTCTTATCCGCCCACTGGACCTCGCCGCTGGGCAGCCGAACAAATGCGCTTTGGTGGCTCTTTCCGCTCTCCTCGCGGACGCCCCCGTACAGCACTGGCACAGTTGCGCCTGGCGAAATATCTGCGCCCTGCGCCGCGATCCCCTCCGGCAGCACAATAAATCGGCTGCCGTTCCCCGACGCCTGCGCGACGATCTCGCGTGCGGCTTGCAGCGCCTTGGCATTCGAACTGGCGGGATCCCCAAACGCTAGATCGACACCGGGCTGCCCGATAGTCACCACAACCCGATCACCCACTACCTCCCGCGAGTACCGCACGACCGACAGAAGCAGGAGGGCGGCACAGACAAGGATGGGGGTCATCAAGCGCTGTCGATCCGGCCGTTGGAACAGTTGCCAGACGATCACGTTCACGAGCGCCACCCACGCGGACACAAAGAACACTTCGCCGTACGACGCGTTCTGGATCAACCACGGAATCCCGGTCAGGGGACTGGCCAGGAGCCCCCACGGGAACGCCAACCCAGGAAAGGTCGAGCGAAGCGCTTCGATCCCACCCCATGCGAGCGGGATCGCGAGCAACCAATCCCGCTGGATGCAGGCGTGGAGCATAATCCCCAGCAGACCAAAGAACCACACCACGAGCAGGGGGATGAGCAACCACGGGATGAGAGCCATCCCGACAGAGCCCGTCCAACGACCGACGAACGGAACGATCCACCAACATTGGACCAGCCAGAAAACGGTCCCGAACAGCAGCCCCGACCGCCATGCGCCACGGCGATCAGTATCAGAAAGCGCATGCAACCACGGCACCAACGCGACGAACACCAGCAGAAACAGGTTCATTGGCGCAAATGCCAGTTGCATGAGCGCGGCAGAGACCAGCGTGGGGACCGCCTTATGCTTTAGGATCTGCTGTATGATTCGCATCGATCATGGGGGCGCTGGCCAATTCCAGGTGCGCGGTGTCGGCGTAGCGAGTCAGCGTCCAGTGGCCGTCAGGCTGCCGATGGACTTCGGAGATGGCGGTGTTGCCAAAGCGAAAAGAACGCGCGGTTGCGTGGGTTCCCCCGAGGAGTTGCGCGAGCAAGACCCCGCATGTACCTCCGTGTGAGACGACGGCGATGTGTCCGGCGAGTTCATCGAGCTCATTGACGAACCGCTCGACACGGTACCAGACGTCCACGAGCGACTCCCCGTCGCCAATGCGCGTCGTAAGCGGATCGCAATCGGGGTCGGTCTCGTAGAGTTGGAACGCAGCGCGAATCTCCTGGTATGGACGCCCTTCCATCCGGCCAAACGAGCGTTCGCGCAGATCGGGCGTGCTGCGCATTGAGGTTCGTGCCGAGCCAGCGATCTGCTCCGCGGTTTGCCGTGCACGCTGCAGGTCGCTGGTGATGACGAGCCCCAGCGGAACTTCCTCGAACGCCATCCCGACCTGGAGAGCTTGCTGAAATCCCTCTTCGTCGAGCGGAATGTCGGAGTGCCCTTGCGCACGACCGTCAAGGTTCCACGCCGTCTGGCCGTGCCGGACGATGTAAAGAACCAGCAGCGGTTTGCGCTCATTCATAACCGGGTCGGTCGGTGATCGCAACGTCGAAGATCTTCGCGAGGTCTTCCGCCGAGCACCGGCCCAAAGACTGAAGCTTGGTTAGGAACGCAGTGCGGTCCGCGTCCGAGTCGATTGCCAGAGATCCGAGCAACTGGAACTTATGGTCGAGGATGTCGCTGAGGTCAGCGGTGGTATTGCGTGCATGCCCGCCGGGGAACATCACAAACCCACTGTCGAACTCCTGCGCCCCGTCGGAGATGGAGATCGACGTGGGGATCCCCTCGGGATACTTGGCGTCGTACTCGGCCCCACCGTGGACAAAATCGATCTTATCCATGAGTGCCCGGGTCTGCGGGTGGTGGATGGCCGTGTCCGCCACCTGATAATCGTACGGCGAAAGCATCAGCGCCTTCCAGATCGCGTCGTTCGCGCCCCCTCCAGACGGCAACGTCCCTTCGGCAGCTACGTGGTCGCACGCTTTGCGCAGCAGCGTGGCGACGATATACGCCATCGAGTGGTCGGCACTCTGCCGAGTGGTGGGGTTTCGCTTCATCGGGTTGCCGATGATGCCGAATGCGGGCTCGTACGCAACGATGCGGATCTTTTGGATCGCTGCGCCCCCGTTCGCCAGAAGGTGCGGATTCTTGGCGACCAAGTCGATCGCACCCTGCAGCGCGCCCGCTGACTGATGCTCGTACAGACCGAGCTTAAAGTGCATTCCCATGACCGCGAAGTCGTCGCCGGAGTGGGACAGGACGAGGTCGAACGGGCAGTCTCCCTGCTCCTTCCACCGCTCGGCACCCGTTGTGGTGGGCTCGAAGAAACGGAAGATCGCCTCCGGATTGCGGAAGATGTCCTTCGGCCCAACAAAGCCCGCCATCGCCCGCTTGGCAAAGAGCACCGCCGCCTCAGTGGAGATGGCCGCGCTCGCGCCCTTCGAGTCGCTCAGCTGCTTGCCCGCGCGAATCGCGCGCCATGGAATGCTGTGGGCCACGACCATGCCGATGGCCGATTCGATCTGCTCTGCCGTCGCCCCCATCAGCGCGCCGTAGATCGCAGCTGAAGCGATCGCGCCGTGGACGACGTGGTCGATCTTGTACGTCTTCAGGCTAAACACTTCAGCAAGCCGACCGCGGATCTCGTCGAGCAGCACCATGGCTCGGAGCGCGGTCGCGCCATCCAAGCCCCGTTGCTGACATGCGGCAATGACCACCGGATAGAAGTCGTTGTGGCCAAATTCTCCGGCGGTGTGACCCATCTCGGGTCGATAGCCGAAGTTCGTTCCGTTGCTGTCCCATTCGCGAACCGCTGACGAGTTCGCGACGACGGCTTTCTCGGCTTTGACCTTTGCACTAGACCCGAAGACCGTCGCGCCCCGTGCGTCCGGATAGTCGAGCGCTTCGCGGCGCAACAGAGTCGGTGCGTTGGTACCGAGCGCAAGTGCGGAGAGGCCGCAGAGGACCGCATCCGTATGGAATAGCATGACTCGGTGCAGCACCCCCTCACTGGGGCCGGGGCCGAGCTTGCCGGACAAGAAGTCAATCGCAAACTGGCCGAGCCCGAGGGCCTGATTCGAATCGCGGGAAAGAGTGATGCTCGTGGACATGCTAGGGGGATTATGGCCCCTCTAGAACACTTCGCACAGCATGCATCGGACCGATCCACCACCGATCGCTTCGATGGTAGGAATCTTCAGTGCCACCAGCTTTCCGTGCTCTGCGAGCGCCTTTCGTTGTCCCTGCGTGAATGCACCAAATGCTTGCTCTGAGAGCGCGATGACGGGACCGGATGCGCCGCCTAATTCGAGCAGATTTCCGCAGAAGTGGGTCATTTGATCCTCGGTGATCGTGACGACAAGCTTGCCACTATATGTCAACTGTTCGCGAATCCGGTTCGCGGTGGGGCGGTCAGAGATCACGTCCTCGCACAGCACGGCGAATCCACTGCCAATGGCCATCATCACGTTGGTGTGGTAGATGGGGAGGTCGCCCGGTCCGAGGGTCTCGAACAAAGTCAAATCGAATCCCATGTGCGCTGCCCAGCGTCGCGCAAGGTCGGCATCCGTCCGTGGTGAGAGCGCGGCGTACGCCGTCCGTTGGGCCCGATCAAGGACTAAGCTCCCCGTCCCCTCCAGGGACTTCCCTGACTCTTCGGCGGGGGTCAGATCGAAGGTCTCACGAGGGCCAAAAGCCTCCAGCAACGCAGGCAATCGTTCCCGACGACGGCTCTCGGTCGCCATGGGATACAGGCACGCCTGCCCGCCCGCGTGGAAGCTGATCCAGTTGTTGGGGAAAACCGCGTTCGGCTGGGCTACTTCTGCAGGATCGTCCAACACCGTCACCCGAACCCCTGCTGCTCGGAGCAGTTGCACCGCTCCGTCAAACTCTGCGCACGCCATCGCTCGCACTTCAGCGTCGGGCACCGCGGGAGGATGCTGAAACGAGTTCGAAGCGGAGGTCGCGGGATCGAACTTGAAGCCCGTCGGTCGGCGCATGATCACGTGGCTCGCAAGGTTCATCGCTGGTACTCTAACCCCAAAGCCACCCCATGAGCCAGATACTCGAGACGTTTCCAAACCCTGCGCCCCACCGCGCGTACACCATCACCCATAGTTTCCCCGAGTTCACAAGCGTTTGTCCTAAGACCGGGATGCCCGACTTTGCGACGATCGACCTGGATTACATCCCCGGCGACACGTGCATCGAATTGAAGTCGCTGAAGTACTACTACTTTTCGTTCCGCGACAAAGGGATTTTCTATGAGGCGGTGACGAACCAACTCCTGGAAGAGCTCTCGGGATGCTGCAACCCCCGGTGGATGCGCGTGACCGGACGATTCGCCGTGCGCGGCGGCATCGCTAGCGTCATCGTCGCCGAAACCGGCCCTAAGCCGGTCGGATGACGCACGGGATCGAACCGAGTAGGCACCGCTCAAACTGCGCGACCAAGAGGTAGGCCACTGGGTCGGAGCCGGGGCGATACTCAAATGCGCCAGAAGTACCGCTCTGCTGATCCACTACGGTCCAAGTCGAGTCGGCGAACCAGTTGTTCGGTCCTTCTGCGCGCCAGCACTGAACCTGTGCGGGCTGGGACGATCTCCACTGTCCGTCCATCCCTGCATCGAAAGACGGGAGTTCAAACCCACCGGTCACACCATCGAGGAACCCGGTTAGACCGGGAATGTCCCAGGCTCGATCGCCAACTCCGTGATCTTCGTTCGGGTAGGTAAGCACTCTCGGCTGACCGGGAATGGTGTCCCAGTAGTGCCTCGCGGCGTCGACCGTCCAGTACGCGTCATTGGACCCGTGAAAGAGCATGACTGGGCATTGAACTCGCGATAGACCAAAGTACGGGTCCACGTCGCGCACGAGCTGTCGCCCCTCTTCGGTACTCACCGTTTCTTGCAGTTCGCGCCGAGTATAGTCATCGATTTTCGGGCTGTAAGTGCCCCACGCCTCCAGCTGTGCGGGCATCTGACGCATCATGTCGAGGTTGTCGAAGACCCGCGGTGCCAGCCCGCACGTTCGCTGCGCAGCGGTGATCCCGGTGAGCCACGCCGTCCAGCCACGCTTGCTTGCTCCGGTCACCACGAACGATTCGAATCCCTGGTGCTCCAGCAGATCCATCGCTCCATGGGCAGCATCGACCATCGGGAACAGCAGCGGCCACGAGGGGTCTCCCGTCTCCAGGCGCATCCGGAACGTGTGCGCGATGAGGTCGTCTTCGCGCATCTCCCAGAGCGGCTGATTTGGGATGTCAAAGAGCACTGCAACCGGGACGCCGATGCTAGACGCCATAAGCCCGGCTCGCGCCAGATCCACCCCGTTGGGCGGTCCGCCGGTGATCTCGAGCACACAGACATCGGTTCGACGCGCATGGTTCGGGACGTGCAGATGCAACGCGCACTCCCAAGGGACCCCTTGCCAGAACGAGTTCTGAACCTGCCACCGCATGGAGCCGCCGGGCGCGTGCACCGCCTGAGCAGTCCGCGTCTCACGCGAGTTTTGGAGGAACGCATCCAGCGCGCTTGGGGAATCCACCCTGTGAAAGTACCCGGGTGAACCATCGCCACGAACTGCGACGTCTTCGCCTTGACATTGCTCCTCAAAGGTGGGACAATGGACCCATCGCGAACAGCGGACCACGAGAGAGAGGGGTCTGCCCAAGGTGTTACCCATGAATATCGCTTTCAAGAAGAGTTTGCCGGTACTGATTGCCCTGGCAGTCAGTTGCACTGGAATGGCCGTTCAGGAGATAAACATCGACAAGGCTGTCAACAGCCCATCGATTACGATTCGGTACACGAAGATGCGGGCCGCCATGATTGAGCTGAAGCTGAACGGCGCAAGTATCAGTACGCGCAAGCTCACGGGCAACTCCACCGAAGGCGAGACGAACTTCTCCATCGACGTCACGTCCCTCACCGACGGCGACAACAAGCTCGAAGTCCTCATCTACGATGCCGAAGGACGGCTCCTGGGCACGCAGACTTCGACGCTGCAAGCCGAGGGTGAGAACCACAGCGCCGTCCAACTCCAGGGCGTCAAGCAGGGCGAGACCGTTCGAGGCGCCATCGAGATCAAACTCGGCGTCAACCGCGACTTCCGCGAAATGTACGTCAGCTTCTTCGTTGACGAGCAGTGGAAGGCGCTGAAGAACTTCCCACCCTACAGCTACATTTGGGACACGACCGGCATGACCAACGGTTGGCACGAAGTCCAGGCTTGGGTGGTAGACGAAAACAACAACACCTTCAAGACCCGCAAGGTGAAGGTTTACGTGAACAACCCCGGTGGTCGCACCGAGCGCGTGACCAGCACCCCGACGACGGCACCCAAGCCCGAAGTTACAAAGCCGGTGGCCAAACCGCTGCCGACGGTCGCAGTCAAGGCTCCGCTCCCCGTGAGCCTTAGCTCCACCACGATTTCCGCAAGCATCGGCAAGTCGTCGGGGATGAAGCGCACGACGGCGCTCCCTTCGGTTCAAGCCGATCAGCGACTCATGATGCCGACCGGAGCACGGGTCGTCACCAAACCGACGGTAACGGCCCCTCAGAAGCCAGTTGTGACGCCCGCCGCAAAGCCGACAGTCACAAAGCCAGCAGTCGTGAAGCCGACGGTAAGCAAGCCGGTCGTCAAGCCGGCCGCAGTCGCCCCGATTCAGACAGCGACCACGAACGCCACGCGACTCACGCTCGGCAAAGGGACGCGACTGCCGAACCTGACCAGCTTCAACATCTCTCTGAACAACAGCCTCGTCGCCTTCGACGTCATGCCGCGAGTTGAGGATGGAGTCGCGCTCACGCCGTTCCGTCATCTCTTTGAGCACGCAGGCGGCAAGGTCAAGTGGGACAACACCCAGAAGAGAGTCTCGGCCAAGTCAAAGTCGAGTTCGGTCGATCTGCAGATCGGTCGCGCCGACGCCAAGGTCAACGGTCGAACGGTTCAGATGGAGCGACGTGCTTTCATCGATCACAGCCGAACGATCGTCCCGCTCAGCTTCTTCTCCGACGCACTGAACGTGAACATCGAGTTCGACAAGGCGACGAACCACGTGTTGATCACGGAAAAGAAGTAACCCGGTAGCCATACCTGCACATTCAAAGGGCCCCTGCGGAACGATCTCCGCAGGGGCGCCGTCTTTTGACCGGCTTGCTTTGAAAACCGCCATCTCTGACAGGGTTTGAACCCTCCAGTTTTGGCCTCAACAGACCACTATTCACGATAGGCACTTTCACAGATCAACGTGTTGCAGATCGAAAAGGTGGGAGCAGAAATTCATGGCACAGAACACTGACGACGGCAGAAGGTTTAGTCGATTCGACACACTGGAGTACGCACTCCTTATGTCGAGTGGGCTTGATGAGCCGCTTCCTGCGATTATCGTGGACATCAGTCTCGGTGGACTGCAACTCCGCACGCGCGTCCCGCTAGAATCGGGCGACGAATTCCTCATGCAGATCGGACAAGGTTACGAGAACCCGATCACGACCGCCGTGGAAGTACGGTACTGCGCCAAGATCCCGCATACTGGGCTCCATTCGGTCGGTGTCCGCTTCTTACCGGGCCACTCCGAGCAGCGGATGCGCTTGGTCCACTATATCCACGACGCTTTCGCCAAACAGGGCGACAAGCTACTCGCCAGCTAAATCATCCTCCAAAATCAAAAGGTCCCAGAAGCGAACTCCTGGGCCCTCTTTTTGCGCCTGGTGTTGGCTTATTTGCTACAGCCGCAGCCACCGCATCCGCCGCCGCCTGCTCCCGGACCACCCTCTTCGCCGGTGGCGAAGCTGGAGCCACAGCCGCACGACTGCGTCGCATTCGGGTTCTCGATCTTGAACCCGCCTCCCATGGCGTCCTCGACGTAATCGACTTCGGAACCCTCCATGTAGTGCAGGCTCATCGGATCGATCACGATTTTCACGCCGTCTTGCTGGAAGATCTGGTCGCCCTGCTCGGGTTCGTTGTCATCGATCGCCATGCCATACGAGAGTCCGGAGCAACCGCCGCCTGCGACCCAAACGCGCAAGGCAGCATCGTTCTTCTGCTGGCTCTGCATCAGGTCCTTCAGCTCGTTGGCTGCTCGGGGGGTCAAAGTGATTGCCATAGGGATAGTTTACTCCGTGTTATAGTTTCAATACGTCTGATCAGCGCGGTCGGTGCAACGCGCGAGCCGAGTTTGCGCTGAAAGCCCTAAGATTCACTAGGGTGGTCCCCCCACGATCGTGAAGCATCGGCTAAAATACGGGGACGGGAGCTTCTTCCCCAGGAAACCAGTTTCATGCCCTACGTTGTAGCCGAACCCTGCATTGGTGTAAAAGATAAGTCCTGTCTGACGGTCTGCCCGGTGGACTGCATTTATGAGATCGACGATCAGGTGGTGATTCACCCGGACCAGTGTATCGACTGTGGTCTGTGCGAGCCCGAGTGCCCCGTTACCGCCATCTTCGTCGACACCGACGTGCCGCCTCAATGGAAGAACTTCATCGAGAAAAATGAGGTTGAGGCGAAGCGAATCGCAGGCGGCTAAGCCGCGTTCGGGAATAGCCTTAGCCAGCGACCGCGGCTGATGCGGTCCTCGATGTGCAGCTTGATGCCCAGCCGAAATCGTCCGTGGCTATCTTCGGGCTTGCAGTAGCGCACTTCGCCCTTGCCTGTGACTGTGCCGTGCGCGGAGTGTACGGCGATGTCCACCACGGTGCCGCGCTCGATGTTCAACAACCCGACCAAGCCTACTCCTGAGGACGAAATGTCTTGGACGTCCATGTCGTACTTCTGGTCGCCGTGGGTCAGATCGCAGAAAATGCCAAACCGAGTGGCCTGAAACCTCACTGACTCGGTGGGTGACGTCAAACGAAGGTTTGAGGTCAGCTTAAACCGGACAAGATCGTCCTCCAGAGATTCGACCTCGCCGATGGCAAAGACGTTGTTGGAGCTACCTTGTAGCTCAAACGCAACTCGCTCGCCCACCGCAAGCTGTCGATCCGCGTCAAAACGCAACACAATCAACTGCTGGTCGAACTCGACGACCCAACCACGAAGCAGCCGAGCGTCCTCGATGCGCTGGCATCGCGCACGCGTCCCGATGTACTGAAGGAAATCTATTGCCATAGTGAAGCCTCAGGGCAAGACTCTGTATTGGACTTATCGGCGCTTCAACGCATCATCATCAGGACACGAGTAGAAACCGGACCCTGAGATACACTTAGTGCCATGTCCAACCCCAGCGAGAACCCGATCGAGAAGAGGCTGCGAGAGGCCCAAGATCAGTTCATCTTGGAGTGGGGTCGCATGAGTTCCAGCTGGGGCATCAACCGCACCATGGCGCAGATCCATGCGCTTCTCATCGCCACTGGCCGCCCGCACAGCATGGACGAAATCATCGCGCGGCTCGGAATCAGCCGGGGCAACGCAAGCATGAGCCTGCGCGACCTGATGGAGTGGGGCGTGGTCCAGCGCTTTCGACGACCCGGAGACCGCAAGGACACCTACGTCAGCGACGCCGACCCGTGGCAGATTTTCGCCCGCGTGGTGCGCGAGCGGAAGCGCCGCGAGCTCGATCCGACCAAGGGCGCGATCCAGGAGTGCCTGTTGCGGGCACCCGCGGACGAAGAGAGTGCCGACGTGGCCAGCTTCCGGCAGAGGCTCACCGGGCTGCTTCAAATCTTTGCCATGATCGACCTCGTCTACGATCAGGTCTTCAAGACCGACGACAGTGTCCAGGATGCCTTTCGCTCCTTCAGTTCCCCCGAAAAGTCGTAGAAACTGTCAATTGGCCTAGGAATTGCGGTTCGTTTCCTCGAACAGAATCCGTAGGACCTTAACCTGCATGGCCAAAACCACATCTCGCTCGCCCAAACAAGCGGTCGCCGCGTCCACCTTGCGTGTCGCAGTGTTGCCCGTCCGCGATAACGTTCACTTCCCTGCGATCGTGACCACGTTGCTCGTCGGCCGCGAGATCTCTCTCCGCGCGCTGAACGCCTCGACCAAGGACGAAGGGCTTGTGCTCGTCCTCGGTCAGCGAGAGATGACGGTGGACGAGCCGGTCGCTGCAGACATGCACCGGTTGGGAACCCTGAGCGAAGTCATGCAAGTACTGCCCATGCCCGACGGCACCGCACGCTTGGTCCTCCGCGGCCTGTCGCGTTGCCGAGTGCAGCGACTGAATTCACGTTC
Organism: Chthonomonas sp.; assembly: GCA_016788115.1. Classification (NCBI taxonomy): domain Bacteria; kingdom Bacillati; phylum Armatimonadota; class Chthonomonadia; order Chthonomonadales; family Chthonomonadaceae; genus Chthonomonas; species Chthonomonas sp. The sequence continues at coordinate 313,314 of JAEURR010000003.1, forward strand.
GGGTTATTTCGTCGCCGAATGCAGCCCACTCGAAGCGATCCCGGCCCAAGGCCCTTCGGTCGAGGCCCTCAAACGCGAGGCGATTGAGCTTTTCCAAGACGTCGCGAGTCTCGGGCGCATGGTCCCCACCGAGGCGCTGGAACTGTTGCCGGTCATCGACGATGCCGGTGAACTCGCCGACAACATCGTCAACCAGCTTGTGTTAAAGCCCGCGGTCAAACAGCAGGTGCTGGAGATGATCGCACCGATTGAGCGCATTGAGCGGGTCATCAAGCTCCTCGCCAGTGAACGACAAGTCCTCCAACTCCAGAGCGACTTGCGATCGAAGGTGGAACGAGAGCTCGGCAACTCTCAGCGCGAGTATTTCCTGCGAGAGCAGCTTCGGGCGATTCAGAACGAACTCAGCGGCGACACCGAACTGAGCCCCGAAGGCCAAGAGCTCAAGGTCCGAATCGAGGCAGCGAAGATGCCCGACGCCGTCCGGGACAAGGCCTCTGCAGAACTTCGCCGGCTGGACCGCGCCGCTTCCAACTCGCCAGAGAACATGGTCATCCGAACGTATCTGGAGTGGCTGTGCGATCTACCCTGGTCGATCACGACCGAAGACCGCCTGGACATTCACGAAGCGAGCAAGATCCTGGACCGTGATCACTATGGTCTGCAACGAGTGAAGGATCGGATTCTCGACTTTCTCGCTGTGCGCCAACTGAGCCAGTCGTTGCGCGGACCGATTCTGTGCTTCGCTGGGCCGCCCGGGGTCGGCAAGACGAGCCTGGGGCGCAGCATCGCCGAGGCGCTGGGCCGAAAGTTCGTGCGTCTGTCGCTCGGCGGAGTTCGGGACGAAGCCGAGTTGCGCGGCCATCGCAGAACCTACATCGGTTCTATGCCCGGCCGCCTCATCCACGGCATCCACACGTGCGGCAGTCGAAACCCGGTCTTCATGCTCGATGAGATCGACAAGATGGGCATGGACATGCGCGGCGACCCCACGAGCGCCCTGCTGGAAGTGCTCGATCCCGAGCAGAATTCCGGATTCACGGACCACTACGTTGAGCTTCCCTTTGACCTCAGCGCGGTGATGTTCATCATGACCGCCAACGTCGTGGAGAGCATTCCGGCCCCATTGCGCGACCGCATGGAGATCATCCACTTCCCTAGCTACACCGAGGCCGAAAAACTCCACATCGCACGGAGCTACCTGGTGCCCAAGAAGAGTCAGGAACACGGCATCCGCGGCAAGCAGTTGACAATCCAAGACGATGCACTCCAGACCATCGTTCGCCACTACACCCGTGAGGCGGGCGTGCGCTCGTTGGAGCGCGAGATCGCGACCGTCTGTCGCAAATCTGCCAGACGCCTCGCCGAGGGTGCAGTCCGGGAAGTCACTGTCGATGCGGACAACCTGAGCGAATTCCTCGGACGGTCGCGCTACCGCTACGGTCAAGCAGGGGCGCAAGACGAAGTGGGTACCGCGACGGGGCTTGCATTCACGGAGTTTGGTGGTGACACGCTCAGCATCGAAGTCAACCTAATGCCAAGCCTGGCCGAGCAACCCAACCTGATGCTCACCGGAAACTTGGGCCAAGTGATGAAGGAATCGGCAATGGCGGCGGTCAGCTACATCCGGGCGCATCCCGACATCTACGGCCCGTTCCGGCACGATGTCCACATCCACGTGCCCGAAGGAGCGATCCCAAAAGACGGCCCGAGCGCGGGCGTGACCATTGCAACCGCGCTTGCCTCGGCGGCGACCGGACGCCCAGTTCGGCGGGACCTCGCGATGACCGGCGAGATCACCCTACGCGGAAACGTACTTCCTGTCGGCGGCGTTCGGGAGAAGGCGCTTGCCGCTCACCGGGCTGGCATCCGTGATATGGTGCTACCCGCGGATAACATGGCCGATCTCGATGAACTCCCGGTGGAGGTCCGAGATCAAATGTGCATGCACCCGGTCCGGACTCTGGCCGAGGTGTTTGAACTCGCCCTGCGACCAAAGACGACCTAGTTTTCAACGATCATCGACAGGTTCGATGCACAATGAAGGGGTCTGATGCAATCAGCCCCCAACCGTCTGGACGACCTCAAGACGCTCCGCATGGTCATGATCGACGTCGCGTTTGCGACCGCATTCATGACCCTCGTCGGCGGCGCGTTCCTGGTTGGGTTCATCAAGCACCTCGGCGGGGATGACCATATCATCGGCATCGTCAGCGCGCTCCCCTCCCTCCTTGGTCTGATGCAGATCCCAGGTGCGCTGTGGGGTCGCAGCTTCGCCTCGTTCAAGAAGTTCGTGCAGGTAGGCGGCGGACTTTGGCGGCTCTTCTACCTCGTTCTGATCGGCCTGCCGCTGCTTCCGTGGCCCAACGAGGTCCGGATTGGGCTCATCTTGGCCGTCCTCGCGCTCGCGTGGATGAGCAGCCAGACCGTCGATCCGATTTACAACGACTGGCTCGCCGAGATCATTCCGCCCACCTCGCGCGCGTGGTTCTACGGGCGTCGCGGAGCGCTCGCGGCGCTCGTCGGCGCGCTTGTCGGCGTGGTCGGCGGCCTCGTGATCGACCACTTCGAAAAGGGCTCGCAACAGAATCTCGGTTACTCGATCGTCTTCGGGCTTGGAGCGCTTTGCGCGTTCATCAGTTGGATCTTCTTCACGCGGATGCAGGACCGAGTGCGTGAAAATCCTCAGCCCGTGCAGTTCAAATCGGCGATGCACAGCATCGCATTGCCTTACCGCGACCCGCTCTTCCGCCGGGTCATCCTCTTCCTGTTCTTCTTCGTCTTTGGGCAGGCGTTCATGGGTGGACTGCTCGTTGCCTTCAGCATCGAAGTCCTAAAACTCCCGATCACGGTGCTCCAGTTGTGCGGGCTTGGGCACGCCGTAGGCCAACTCATCATGGCGCGCTGGTGGGGGTTCTTCGCCGACAAATACGGCAACAAGCCGGTGCTCGCGATCTTGACCATCGGCATCGTCTTGTCGCCCGTGTGCTGGTTCTTTACGCAGCCCGACAGTCTGCTGCTGAATAGTCTCATCCTCATCCCGGGTCACGTTTTCAGCGGCATGATTTGGGGTGGCGTCGGCGCGGTCCAGCTCAACCTCGTGATCGCCTCGGCGAAGCCAGAGGAGCGGGCGAACTATATTGCGGCGGGCCAGAGCCTGATCATGATCACGGCGGGCGTCTCGCCGATCCTGGGCAGCTACGTGATGAGTTGGTTGCGCGCGCCCATGGGAGCAGGCAGCGCCTACATGGCCGTGCTGGGGATTACCACCGGACTGCGATTGCTCTCGATCTTGTTCTTGATCCCAGTCAAGGAGTACGGATCGACCTCGCTGCGCCAAACACTTCGCGAAATCACCCGCGCCAACCCGAAACGGATGCGCGAACTCCGGCAGCTTTCGACCAGCGTGGACATCGAAGAGCGGTCCATTGCCATCGAGAACGTCGGCAAGCACCGGCTGACCTTGGCACTCGACGACCTGTTGAAGTCTCTCCACGACCCGACCCCGCACTTGCGTCGGCAAGCGGCCCAGGCACTCGCATCGCTGGGTGATGAGCGTGCCGCACAGGCGTTGCACCATCAACTCGAAGACCACGCCGACCTTGTCGAAGAAGAGACGATCGAAGCGTTGGGAGTGTTGGGTGATTCCCGGAGCGTCGAGTTGCTCTCGCGATATCTGATTTCACCACGATCTCAGATCCGCCGCGCCACCGCACACGCACTGGGACGCATCGGCGGCGACGCGGCCGAACGTGCCCTGGCACAGGCAGCCAGCCAAGAAGAAGACTTCGACCTACAGCGCGCAGCTCTGCAAGCGCTTCGCCGGTTGAACTCCGCGCACGGGAGTGACGCGATCATCCAGGCGTGTCTCGCGCGAATTCCCAGCGTGCGCATCGCCGCCGCCGAAGCCGTCGTGGCCCTCGGGATTCGCAAGGCGACCCACAACCTGGTGCAGTCGCTCAAGACCTATGACGACGAAGCGTGCAGCGAACTTGCCTACGCCCTCGCATGCGTGGGTGGCGAGGAACATCTTCCCCTCATTGTGCAGACCACTTCCGAATGCGGTTCGGTCATCACCCGGCGGCGCTGCCTCATGGGGATCAGTCACGTGTTTGGAGTCGAGGGACCCCTCTACCGACTCCTCCTGCTCGATGGAATGGCCCGGGACGCCGCACTTCTCGAAATGCTCGGTCCGTTGGCCAAATCCGACCGCGCGCTGAGAGCCGCGCTGGGGCACTACAACCACGGAGAGGAGCATGCAGCTCTGGTGGCCCTCACCCGTAGCAAGACCGGACCTTCGTTGCTGAGCCTGGTCAACCCGCCAATCGACGAGATGTTCCTCGTCGGTGCGCTCGCTCGCACAAAGTTCTTACAAGACCACTCTGAAGGTAACCCGCGAACCGGCGAACGCCTACAATAGAGTGTCTATGCACTGGTCCGGCGTTGTCGCGCATTACCGATCTCGGCTCACGGTTGAAGGGGAGCCCGTCACTCTGCTGGAGGGCAATACCCCGCTCGTACCGGTTCCACGGGTCGCGGAATGGGCCTGCCCCGGAGCGGAACTCTTCATCAAGTACGAAGGGCTGAATCCCACCGGGTCGTTCAAGGATCGCGGCATGACCGCCGCTATGACCCAGGCGAAGCACGACGGCGCAGAGACCGTCATCTGCGCGAGCACCGGGAACACCGCCGCCAGCGCCGCTGCCTACGCGGCTCGAGCGGGCATGAAGTGCATCGTTCTCGTTCCCGATGGCAAGATCGCGATGGGAAAGCTCGCGGGTTCGATGGCCTACGGCGCGCAAGTGGTGCAGATTCGTGGTTCGTTTGACGATGGCCTGCGCATGGTGCGCGACGTCAGTGAGCGGACGCCGATCGCGCTCGTCAACTCCGTCAATCCCGCGCGGCTCCAGGGGCAGAAGACCGCGGCATTTGAGATCGTGGATGCGCTCGGAAACGCTCCCGATTGGCTTTGTTTGCCGGTCGGCAACGCGGGCAACATCAGCAGCTACTGGCTTGGATTTCGCGAGGCGCTCGCCGATGGCCATGCGGCGTCGGCACCCCGACTCTTGGGCGGCCAAGCGGCCGGATCTGCGCCTCTGCTGGCAAACGCGGCAGTGGACGAGCCGGAAACGCTGGCGACCGCCATCCGGATCGGCCACCCAGCGCGCTGGTGCCAGGCACTGTGGGCACTCCGCGAATCGGCGGGCCAGATCTGGTCCGTCACCGACGACGAGATCCTTGCGACGTACCATTGTCTCGCAGCGGCGGACGGCATCTTCTGCGAGCCATCGTCCGCGGCAGGCGTCGCGGCCCTGAGGAAATCGCTTCAGCACGGCAAAATCGAAGTCGAGGGGCGGCGCATCGTTTGCGTCCTCACTGGGCACGGGTTGAAAGACCCCGACTCGGCCCTCCGCGACGCCAAACTCCCGCAAGCCATCGAACCGACGTTGGATGCGCTCATGAACGTGATCGAATGATACAAGTCCGAATCCCCGCAACCACCGCTAACCTCGGACCTGGCTTCGACTGCATGGGCTTGGCGCTCGACCTTTGGAACACCTTCTCGTTGCACCTGTCAGGCGCGCCGGGATCGGTGCGCGTAGAGACCGTCGGCGAAGGCGCGACCACCCTTCCCACTGACGCGACGCACCTGGTCGCGCGGACCATGATCGACGAAACTTGGCCGGGCATGCTTCCGACCGATACCGGCATTCTCATTCGCTGCCACAACGACGTACCTGCCGGAAGCGGTATGGGCTCGAGTTCGACCGCCGTCCTTGCGGGTCTCATTTTTGCCAGCGCGCTCGCCGCGCATGCGCTCCACCGCGGAGATGCCCAGAAGGTGCTCGAAACCGTGCAGAGCACGGAGAACATGCAGCGCGTGCTCGAACGGGCCATCAAGCTTGAGGGCCATGGCGACAACGTCGCTCCTGCACTGCTCGGGGGACTCATTTTGGTCGTGCCAAACGGCTCGGCCGTCGTGCGCCGGGTTGAGTTCTCGCCGCTCAAGGTCGTGGTCTGCGTGCCCGACTACAAGTTCCTCACCGTCGATGCCCGTGCCGCGCTACCAACGCAGTACTCCAAGGCCGATGCCGTCTTCAACATCGGTCACGCGGTGCTGGTGCTCGAAGCGCTCCGCACCGGCGACAATGCCCTGCTCGCCCTCGGCGTCGCCGATCGTATCCACGAGCCCTACCGAATCCCGCTCATTCCCGGGGCGACCGAGGTGCGCAACGCGGCGCTTCAGGCAGGCGCAATCGCGTGTGTCCTCAGCGGCGCGGGCCCAGGACTGCTCGCGTTCAGCGCAGACCGTCACGCCGAGATCGGCCAGGCCATGCAGTCGGCTTTCGCCGCGCACGGAATGCGCGCCCGAAGCTGGGTACTGAGTGCAGTCGAGCGGGGCACCGAGATCCATCCGGCTCCAACCATGTAATCTGGCGCAGATGCCTGCGCTCACCGCCCACGATCCCCTCGGACTTGCCCTGCTCGTTGTGGCAGGAGCTGTCGCAAGCGGCATCAATTCCATTGCAGGGGGCGGCTCGCTCATCTCGTTCCCGATGCTCGTCGGCCTCGGGGTTCCCGAACTCCGTGCCAATGCGACCAACGCGGTCGCCCTTTGGCCAGGTTCGCTCACGGGCGCGTTGGGGTTTCGAGAGCACCTTCACAAGACACGGGACCACTTGCCGGATCTGATATTGCCAGCCCTGCTCGGCTCTGCTGCGGGGGCGGCCATCCTGCTTGCCACGCCCGAAAGGCTCTTTCGTCAAGCGGTTCCCGTGCTCATCCTTTTCGCGACGCTCCTGCTTGCCTATCAGCCGCAGATCCGGGCACTTGGCAAACGGCGCGATTTCAGGATCAGCAAGCTCGGTGGGGCGGCGTGCCAATTTCTCATCAGCCTTTACGGCGGGTACTTCGGTGCGGGGATGGGGATCCTCATGCTCGCGTACCTTGGGCTGATGCTCGACGACGACTTACACGCGCTTAACGCGCTCAAAGGCTGGCTCGGACTTATCATCAACTTCGTCGCGTCCATAGTCTTCATTGCTAAAGGGCTCGTCCTGTGGGAGCCGCTGGCGGCCATGCTCTGCGGATCGCTCATCGGAGGTTACGCCGCGGCACGCGTAGCGGTGCGGGTCGATCCGGATCGACTGCGAAAGGGAATTGTGGTTCTGGGGTTTGTGATGGTCGCATGGTTCACGTACAAGGTGATCTTGTGAGATGGGGAGTTGTGATCGCAGCGGGCGGCACCGCGCCCACCGATCTCGCGATGGAGATTGGAACGCCGCACAAAGCCTTAGCCAGGTTTCGCGGTCGCACTTCCCTGGCTTGGACCCTCGACGCTGTTCGCGATTATCGAACCGCCGTCGTGGGACCCGAGGTGATCCAAGCCGAAGTGACGCACGGTCGCTGGGTGATGGAGCGTACGAACGCCATCGAAAACTGCGAGGCGGGTATCGATGTGCTCGACGATGTCGATGCGATCCTCATGCTCCCCGCTGATTCGCCTCTGATAACGGCGGGCGACTTGCGGTTTTTCATCGAAGCGGTGGATCGTTGCGAACTCGCGGGAGCCTGGGGCGCGGTCGGGCTGGCCTCGTACGACGCGTTTCGCAACGAGTTTCCCGATGCCCCGGCGACGCCGACTCGCTTGGCGGAGGGACGCGTGCTGGCGGGAGCACTCTACGCCGCCTCACACGAGGGTTTCGCGCTGGGCCGAGACCTCGCGGCGGGCGTCCGGCATAGCCGCAAAGAAGTGGCCAAGATTGCGCTCAAGTTTGGGCTGCTGAACTTGATCCGGCTCAAAGCAGGCTGGTTGAGATTGCACAACATCGAACGCGCGATGCTCCGCGCGACCGGTGTCCACGCCCGCGCGATCGTCGGGTGTCATCCGAATACGGTGATGGACTTCGACACCGTCGACGAGTACCGAGCCGTCCGGGCGTGCTTTAGCGCGGCACCAGCTGGCGATCGATCAGACCACTGAGCACTCGGTCGGGGGTCAGGCCCTCGATCTCCGTCTCGGGGCGTAGCAAGACACGATGCCGCAGGATGGGCATGATGTTGTCCTTGATGTCATCAGGGATGACGTAGCTACGGCCGCGCAGCGCGGCCAGCGCCTTGCCACAAGCGACCATCGCGATACCTGCACGCGGCGAGGCACCCACTAAGATGTCATTCGAAGAGCGGGTCGAGGCGACCACCTCTTGGATGTACTGGAAAATCCGATCCTCCATCCGGACAGCGGCCACTTCCTTACGCAGTTCGGCCAATCCTGCCGAGTCGACAACCTGCTGGATGTCCAAATCCTCCAGGTTTTGAGCGCGGAACCCGTTGTGCGTTCGGCGATACACCTCGATCTCCACTTCCGGGGACGGATAGCTTAGCAGCACCTTCATCAGGAAGCGATCTTGCTGCGCCTCGGGCAACGGATAGGTCCCCTCGAACTCGATTGGGTTCTGGGTCGCAAACACGAGGAACGGATCGGGCAGCGCGTATCGCACGCCATCGATGGTCACTTGCCGCTCTTCCATGGCCTCCAGTAGCGCCGACTGAGTTTTCGGTGGAGTGCGGTTGATTTCGTCCGCAAGCAAGACGTTGGTGAACACCGGCCCGCGACGCAACTCAAAGTCGCTGGTGCGCGAGTTGAAGACGTTCGTCCCCACCACGTCGCTCGGCATCAGGTCCGGGGTGAACTGGATTCGAGAATAGTCCAAGGCGAGGGCCTTAGAGAGCGCGCGTACCGTAAGAGTCTTCGCGATGCCAGGAACGCCCTCGAGCAGTACGTGGCCGTTCGCGAGAATGGCGACAAGGATCTGCTCGATGATGGCCGACTGCCCCACGACCGCCTTGCCAACCTGCGCAGTCACCTGTTTAGAAAATGCTGAAACCGACATCTTGCTGGCAAACTACCTGATGAAAGACCCATTCGTGGGACATGGTGAAACCAAGTTCACCGCTCTCAGGTAAACCGTTCCAGTTCATTCATGCTCCAGGTCAACAATCTCGTCAAAGACTATCGCAAGTTTCGCGCAGTCGACCAACTGTCCTTCACCGTCCAGCCGGGTGAGATCGTCGGGCTTCTTGGCCCGAACGGCGCGGGTAAGACCTCCGCTCTGCGGTGCATCGCCGGGATTCTGCGCCCAACTAGCGGCGAGATCCTTATCAACGGCTTCGAAGTCATCCGTGATCACCGCAAGGCGAAACAATCGCTTTCATTTGTCCCGGAACTCCCCTCGCTTTACGAACTCCTCACGGTTGATGAACACCTGAAGTTCATCGCCATGTGTTACAACACGCTGGACGTCTATCAGCAGCACGGCGACAAGCTCCTGGAGCGATATTCGCTCCTAGAAAAGAAGAAGGAACTGGTCGCCACGCTCTCGAAGGGTATGCGTCAGAAGCTCAGCGTCGCCTGTGCGATGGTCCACAAAGCCAACGTCCTAATCTTTGACGAGCCGATCATTGGAGTCGACCCTCAGGGGGTCGCAGAAATCAAGCGTGACCTTCTTGCGGCGAAGGAGGCTGGCTGCGCCATCCTCGTCTCGACTCACGTCCTCGACTCCGCCGAAAAACTCTGCGACCGGGTCGTGATCCTCAACCGCGGTAAGAAGCTCACCGAAGGAACGGTGAGAGAGTTGCGGTCCATGAGCCATATGGAGGGCGCCGACCTCGAGCAGATGTTCTTGCACCTCACGAAGGAGGACTCCGATGCAAGCGCTGATCTTCCTTAACGTTCGCCAGCTTGTGAACGGGTTCAAGCGCACATTCAAATCGGCACGCCGGCTGATCGGACTGCTGTTTGGCGTCGCGTATTACTTCTACTTCTTCGTGTACCGCTTCGGTGCCAACTCGCAGGGGCGTCGTTCGCCGTTCGACCCCGAGACTGCGCCGAAAATGAACATCACCATGCCGATGGTGGAGGCCGTCGTCTTCGTTGTCTTCACCGCCGTGATGTTCATGTACCTGCTCTCGCTGACCAACTACGCCGGGCGATTTCGGCAGGCAGACGTGGACACGCTCTTCGCCACTCCCATCGATCGCCGCGTGGTTTTGGTAAGCCGCTACCTGCGCGATTGCCTCCTCGTCTTCATCCTTCCGCTGTTTCTGTGGCTCATTTCCGATAAGCGGGCAACGATGCAGATCACCCATGCGGTGAAGTCGCTACCCGATGCCAGCGGCGCACCCCTAATGATTCGCTACGGCATGCTGGCGTACTTGATCAGTTCGATGGCATGGGTCGCGGTTGGGTACTGCGTCAGCCTTAGGCTGGGGCGACCAGACGATCGCAGCGACCGCAACCGACGGCTGTTCAACTACGGCATGTTGGCGATCCCCCTCATCTTCTTGATCGTCATGACGTTGGTGCTTCGCGCCGACCCGCAGTTCAGTACCTTCGTCGCCGCCATGCACAACCCGATCCTGAAGGTCGTGTTCTTCGTGCCGTGGCTGTGCACCATGATCGCAATGGCGCCAATCGCTGGGTCCAGCGTCGGTTTCTTTGCGGGTCTGGTCGGTCTTGCTGCGATTGGGGCGCTCGGCCTCTGGGGCGCGGGTCGGCAGCAAGAGTGGATTTATGAGATCGGCGCAATGAACGCGAGCAAGACCTCGGAGACCCGCGACCTCCAGCGCAAGGGCGACATGTACGGCATGATCGCCGCCTCGGCTCGCTCCGGCAAGGTCAAGGCACGCAGATTCAAGATCCTGGATCGCTGGAACCCGACAGGACTGCGCGCGATCCTGTGGCGCGAACTCGTTATCCAGACTCGAGTCGGATTGGGCCTCGTGCTGATTGCCGTTGTACTTGGCGGACTCGTGCTCATACCCGCGCTCCTCGGCGCGGCGGCCAAGTCCCCGGACCGAGGCATGGTACTGGTGCTACTCGGGTTCATCATGACCGCATTCATCAGCGCTTCCATGTCCACCGGAGGGTTTATCGAGATGCTCCGCCGTGTCGATGTGCAAAAGCCGCTACCGTTCACCCCGGGCAAGGTCATGTTCGCGGAGGTCATCGCCAAGTCCATTCCCGGCACGGTCACACTGTTGCTCCTTAGCGCGATCGGAATCTGCGTATCGTGGCAGACCATTCCCGCGTTCCTCGCCGGGTTCGCCTCTTCGCTCCCCTTCCTCTTTGCGCTCGTCGCCATGTTCGGCATGCTGCTCATGCTGTTCCCCGATGTGGACGACCCCACCCAGCGCGGCTTCCGCTCGCTGATGACCATGCTGGGCATGCTTTTCTGCCTCACTCCGACCGTCATCGTCGGGATAGCCGCGTGGTTCATCTCAAAGTCGCTGGTCATCACCGCGCTTGCTACGATCCCCTCGAACTTGCTGATCGCGTACCTCTGCGCCCACATCGCTGGGGGCTTGTACGCAAACCTAAATCCAGCCGAATAATGCCGGTCCGGTAGAATCGCTAGTAGCGGGAACCTCGCGGGCGGCGGAAATGTTATTCCGTTGCGCGGGGCGCGGCCTGCCACGATGAAACTAAATCCATCGACGAAGATAGCGATCGGATTCGCGGCAACCCTTGGACTGGGTTATGCCGCCTTTCGTGCGTATTCAGGCTGGTACCTCGGGCAGCTGCAGTTGGCCCCCATCAAGCCCGGCACCGTCAATCTCATCGCCGTTCAGCCCGGGAAGAGGTACCGCATTGTAGTCGCCAACCAAATTGCCCAGCTCGTGGAGGGCGGCGAGACCGGCCCCGAAAGCGAGCAGAAGACGGATAACGACACTGGATCCGGCTCGGAACGACGCCGAGTGCCCATCCGCGAGATGCTTAAGACCCTCGCAGGCGAGGAGAAGGCATTGAGCGCGCTCGTGATGAAGATGAACGACATCACGGACGACATTCTTCCCCCCGTGCGTGTGATCTGGACCGCGGAAGATCTTAAGAAGGCCCTCGATGGAGATGCCGGGCTCACGCGTAAGCTAGAAGCAGACCTCAACATCAAGCTCGACGGAACCCCGCTCGACCAATTCACGATCTCATCGATCGAGAACGGGATCGTTCTCGACGTTCCGGTGGACGTCAAGGTCCAGATCGAAGGTAAGCCGACGGTGCTGACAGCGCGGGTCCTCCAAACGTACCGGCCCACGCTCTGCCGCGTGGTCTCGGACCGGCTCAAAGACTCGCCACCCGACATCAGCGAGGATGCCGTGCGCGGGCTCTACCTGGAAGAAGCCCGTCGAGAGCTCGCGAAAGACCCGAAGCAGCGCGAAAACGTCCGAGGTGCTTTGGCTCGACGCATCGACCCAAAGCACAACGTCAGGCTTGGTGATGCCCCCCAAACGCTGCTTCAAGCCACGACGACGGTGGTCAACGAATCGCACTTGGCCGGGGCAAGTGTCACCGAACGGGACGCACCGAACAACCGCAAGTTCTACGACATCACAATCAATCTCACCAAGGAAGGACGGGACCGGCTGTGGAAGTACAGTCACGATCAGCCCGGATTTCAGTTGCTGTTCGTCGTGGATGGCATAGCTATTGCAGCACCGAAGATTGCACACGAAATGATGTCAACCGCTGTGACCATCAGCCAGGTCCAAGACAAGACCCTGGCCGAGGACGCGGTCGCCAGAATCAACGCTTTCACCCAATCAGGAGGAAAATCATAATAGTGAAGTACAAACTCATCTCTAGCGGACTGCTCGTGGCAGCCGGAATCATCATGGCCGGATGCGGCAGCGGCAACGCAGGCGAATACACCGCGAAGCCACCCGAGAAGGTCACCCCGTTCGCGCTCGCCGACGGCCAGGACGCGTCCTTGTTCCCGCTCGTCGTTGGTAACCAGTGGGTGTACGAAGTCGAAGCTGCCGCCCGCGATTCGCGCGGCCAGCAGAACAACGTCACCACCGAGTTGACGTTCACCGTAACCAAGGTGACCGACAACGGTAAGGGCGGCAAGATCGGCGAAATCGAAGTCCGCGACAAGGACAACGAACTGCGCGACCGCCAGGAATGGATGGTCGACTCCACCGGCATCTACCAGATCTCAATCGGCATGGACGATCCGGCCAAGAAGATGACCAAGAAGATGTTCACGCCACCCCAGCTCGTCATGCCGTTCCCCGCCAAGGTTGGCGCGGTGGGCACATGGAAGGGCGTCGCTCCGGTCCCCGACGGCAAAGAATCGTCTGAGCTCACTGCGAAAATCGAAGCCCCGGTGGACGTAGACACCAGCCTCGGCCGATTCAACGCGATCCAGTCAGTCCAGGTTCAGACGTGGACGTTCGCGGGCGACAAGGGTTCGATGAAGACCACGTCGTTCTGGGTTCCCAAGATCGGGTTCGTTCGCCTTTGGCAGGAGGGCTCAGGATCGGGCGCGGCTAGCGCTTCCAAGTTTATCCTGAAGAGCAAGGCTCTCAAAAACTAACATGAAATCAGTCCGATTGGGGTTTCTCCTCCTAACCGCAATCGCGGTGGCGGCCGGTTGCACCAAGAAGCAGTCGGCCCCCATGCCGCCGGTGGACGCAGCAAACAAGCCGACAGAGGCTGCAACCGGGGCACCGACGGGCGACACGTTGCCCGCCGAGCTGCAAAACGACGCTTATGCGTACTACGGGCTCGGGGCAGCCAAGAGCATGTACTATTCGGTGAAGACGCGAACCGGACAGCCGGCGAGGTCGACCGAGGAAGACGGAGCCGTCACGGTCAAGCTGGACAGTGTCAAGGATGGCAAAGCGCTCTACAGCATGACCCGCATGGACCTCGGGGTACTGGATAGCACCGATACCATTGAGCTGAGTTCGGAAGGCGTGAAGGTCATCGCCTCCGACGAAAGCAAGTTCGACGTTCCGACCCTGGACCTCCCTGCGAAGATCGAGGTGGGCAAGAGTTGGCCCGTGAAGACCAGCTTCAAGAGCCCAACGGGCGAACAACTGACCCTGGACGGGACCATGAAGATTGACCGCATTCAGAAGGTCAAGGTGAAAGCGGGCGAGTACGACACCATCGCCGTCGTGCTGGATGCGACGATCACGGTTGGTGCCCAGAAGGGTGTTGCCAAGGGAACATCTTGGTACGCCAAGAATGTCGGGCTGATAAAGCAAGAAATGTCCCAAACACTGTCCGGAATGACCGGCACCGTGAGCTTTGAGTTACGTCCCGCACCCGATGAAAGCAAAAAGTAGGTGATTGGGGCACGAATCCCCACCCTTCCACCTGTAGCATAAGACGGAGAATGACCGTTCCGAACCGCGCCCGGAAGAACCTATGGATTGGGATCGTCCTCGCCCTCAGTGGTGCGGGGCTGGTCGGGTGCGCCCACATCACTGCGGGAACCAGGGTCACGGCGGTGGAAGTGCCGCTCAAGAAGCCGGACGCGCTGCCGTACAAGGAGGGCGTGCTCACTCTGGCCGGTGCCCAGGTGCCCGTCGAGGTCACCCGTTCGGAGAGAGGGGACAAGATCGAGTTTGTGCTCCGTTCACACGGCGAGGTGATCGACACCGAGCGTTATCGTTTCGACCGAAGCTCTTTCTATCTGCAAAGCATGGCGTCGGAGACCTACCGGCCCGAAATCCCGCTCCTTCGCTATCCTGTGAGCACCATCTCCATGGACGATTGGTCTGGCAAGGTCGTCGCCGATGGCAAGACTTTCCCCGCTTCCGCCAAGATCTCCGCAACTTCCGAGCCGCTCAACGTCGCCGGCGGTCCCTACGACAGTGTTCGCGTCGCGGTGGAACTCGCGATCGACACGGGTGGAGCGAGGCGTGTCTCGCGCAGCTTGCAGTTTTGGTTCGTAGATGGCAAGGGGATCGTCCGGCGTGAGGCCGGGTCTTACAGTACTCGGGAGCCCCGCTAGTGGCCGTTGCGCGCGTCGGATCGCGAAGAAACGCGAACGGGCTAAGCATCTTTCTTGAACTCGACTGGATCCTTATGATCGCCACGGCGATCCTAGTGTGCAGCGGGCTGCTCGCCGTCTACAGTTCTGTCTCGGGCGGTCCCACCCCCGAACTTTTCAAGAAGCAGCTGATCTTGACCGCCGTAGGGATCGTCCCATTTGTCCTCTTTTGGCGCATTCCGGCGGTGGCGTTTCAACGTGCCGCCGCGGTCCTGTACGCACTCAACGTGCTGCTCCTGAGCTTTGTGCTCTTCGCCGGGCATAACGCCAAAGGAGCGCAGCGATGGGTCGAGTTTGGCGGTTTCCAGTTCCAGCCCAGTGAGCTTACGAAAATCCTGACCGTGATAACCCTCGCAGCGTTTTTCCATCGTCGGCGCGACCGGATGAAAGAGTTCTCAACTTTTGCCCTCTCGTTCCTGCACGTCGCACCCATCCTGTTCCTGATTTTCAAGCAACCCCACCTCGGCGCAACGATTGTCGTCTTCATCAGTTGGTTTACTCTCTGCCTGATTGCAGGGATCCCGTGGCGGACTTTGGGAATCTTCGTGGTCGTCTGCGCAACGTTGGTGGGGGGCACGTTGCTCGTGGGTAAGAGCGGCTGGTTGCACGGCTACCAAGCAGACCGCATCTCGGCCATGTTCTCCAATGACGAGCAAGGAGACGACTACCAAGTCCTGCGGGCGGAGATGGCTTACGGGGCGGGCGGGGTCATGGGCCAAGGATTCCTGAAGGGCGAGATCAAGCGGTACGTTCCGGAACAACAGAACGACTTCATCTTCTCAGTGGTCGGCGAAGAGGGTGGCCTCGTGGTCTGCGGGATGGTGCTGTTCGCTTATGCCGTGCTTTTCTCGCGCATTTGGCTGATTTTGATTCGAACCGGCGACCTCTTCGGCAGGCTGTGCGCCGCGGGCGTGCTCGCTGTCCTCAGCTTCCACACTCTGATCAACCTCGCGATGAACTTGCAACTCGCCCCGGTCGTGGGGCTGTGGCTCCCCTTCATGAGTTACGGCGGAACCGCCATGTGGCTTTGCCTCGGTTGCGTTGGATTGGCGCAGAACGTCTATCGGCAGGATGCCGAATCAGTCTTCAACTAGCGAGCCGGGTGCGGCGCAGGATGGCAAGCAACATCGGCGCGCCAAAGATCGCCATGAGCGCTCCCACCGGCACCTCGACCACGCCGATCATCCTTTGCGCTGCCGCATCTGCCAGCAGTAGCACTGCGCTGCCCGTCAGAGCAGAAGCAACCAGAAGTCGCCGCATGTCGGTGCCAGCGAACGGTCGTGCCAAGTGGGGTGCAATGAGGCCCAGGAACCCAATAATGCCCACCGCGCCGACCGAGATCGCGGTCGCCGCTGCGCCAAAGAGAATCACCAATCGCTGGACTCGGCCCGGATCGACCCCTAAGTGCCGGGCGGACTCCTCGCCCAGCGCGATCGCGTTCAGAGCGCGCCCATTCGCCCGCAAGCTCACGCCGATGGCGAGAAGTGCCCCCAGCAACCAAGCGATACCCCACCACTGTACTTGGCTCATCGAACCGAACAGCCATGCGAGGATCCGGTTCGCATCAGAGCCGGACATGATGAGCAGAATCGTCATCAGCGCGCTCGCAAGAGAACCGACGACAACGCCCGACAGGAGAAGATTTGCGGTCGAGCGAACCGGGCTCGAACTGGCCACTACGAGGACTAGAGCAAGCGTCGCAAGTGCCCCCACCAATGCACCCGCCATCAGCGCGATCCCACCCAGGATTCCGCCAGCTCCCGTGACAAGAACCAGCGCGCCACCGAGCGCAGCGCCGCCGCTCGCGCCGACCAAGTACGGCTCCGCCAGCGGATTGCGAAAGAGGTATTGAAACGCCGCACCGGTCATGCCGAGAATCGCTCCAACGAGGATGCACGCCAGGGCGCGAGGCAAGCGTAGCGACCAGACAATGACTGCCATCGGGGACGGATCCTGCGCCCGCGGTCCCTGTTGCAGGCCTGACCACCAATCGGCGGGCGACATCCACACCGAACTTCCCAGGCACATATGACCGATCGCCAACAAAACCACGGCCACTCCCAGAGTGGCAACGATCTTGCTTTGCGACGCGGAAGAACTGCCCATGGAACCGATTATGCCTGTAGGTATCATGCAAGGGTTGAACACACTTACCCTCGCTCAACGCGCGCTTGCTCTCAAACCGTCGCCGACCCTGGGGATGACCGCCAAGGCTCGCGCGATGAAAGCACAGGGTCTGGACGTCATCTCTTTCGCCGCGGGCGAGCCCGATTTCAACACCCCCGAACCGATTTGCCAGACCGCAATTGAGGCCCTCCAGGCGGGACAGACCAAGTACACCGCCAGCAGCGGCACCCCCGAACTCAAGAGCGCCATCGCCGAGAAAGTTCAACTCGACCATGGCGTCGCGGTGGAGACCGACCAGATTGTTGTGAGTTGCGGCGCGAAACACAGCATCTACAATGCGCTGATGGTCCTGGTTGACCCAGGCGACGAAGTCATCCTCATCGCGCCGTACTGGATGACCTACAAGGACCAGATCCAGCTCGCCGGGGGCACCGCAGTCGTCATCTACACGACCCCTGAATCCGGCTTTTGCCCCACGCGGGAGCAGTTGCACGAGGCGATCTCGCCCCGAACTAAGGCGATCATCCTGAACAGCCCGTCGAACCCGACCGGCGCAATGCTCGATGCCGTAACGCTCCAGACCGTTGCCCAACTCAGCAAGCAGCACGGCTTCTGGATCCTCAGCGACGAGATCTACGACCATCTCACCTACGAGGGAGCCCATGCGTCCGTATTTCGGCCCGACTCAGACGTCCTCGACCGCACTATCCTCGTGAACGGGTGCAGCAAGACCTACGCTATGACCGGCTGGCGCATCGGTTATTGCGTTGCTCCGAAGCCGATCGCCCAGGCCATGAGCAACCTGCAAGATCAGGTGACGAGCAACCCCACCACCTTCTCCCAGGCGGGCGCAGTTACCGCCATGCGCACACCGGCGGACGTTGTCGAGTGCATGCGAGCCGAGTTCGGCGCACGCCGCGATCTCGGCCTTGAGCTTCTTAGCAAGATCGACGGGGTGCGCATTGTGAAGCCGAAGGGTGCGTTCTACTTTTTCATCGACGTCTCAGCCCACTTGAACCCCCGCATGCCGACCGACGTGGAACTTGCCGACTGGATGCTCGAAGAGGCCCTCATCGCCACCGTTCCTGGCAGCGTCTTCGAAGGCCCCGGCCATCTGCGCCTGAGCTACGCCACGAGCCGCGCGGCCATCGAGAAGGGATTGGAGCGGCTTGCCGAAGGGTTGAAGCGGCTGCCTCGATAATCATGGAGACCATCCCCCGCAACATACCGCTCAAGGACCCAGAGGTCTTCCGGCTGGCCATGCGTCATCGCTCGGCTGCGAATGACCCGGTCCGGGACAGCTACGAGCGGCTAGAGTTCTTCGGCGATTCGGTTCTGGGATTGGTGGTGGCGCAGTACCTGTACGAGCACCATCCGGACTGGGATCAGGGGATGATGTCCAAAGCAAAGGCGAGCGTCGTCCAAGAGGGCCCGTTGGCCGAGACGGCTGTTCGCCTGGGATTGGCACCCTACCTCGAACTCAGCTCCAGCGAAGATGCGACGGGAGGTCGGCAACGCCCCAGCATCCTCGCCGACGTCGTCGAGGCCATCATCGGCGGCATCTACCTTGAGTCTGGGTTGGAGAAGGCGCGTTGGTTCGTGCTCGAGATCCTCAACCAGTACTTGATGGTGGTGGGAACCGGCGACGTCAGCCCGAACGACCACAAGTCGAAGCTCCAAGAGATCGCTCAAGCAAATTGGCGCAAGACGCCGCAGTATCGCTTGGCGGGCGAGAGCGGACACGCGCACGCAAAACGCTTCCACGTGCAGGTCATGTTTGACAATGAAGTCATGGGAGAAGGAACAGGCCGATCTAAGAAAGAGGCCGAGCAGGCAGCTGCGCTTGCCGCCGTCGAGATGATCGAGCGAGCGCGAAGAATGCGCGAGCACATCGAGGACTACTGACAAACATGCAGCGCGAATTGCTAGGTTTTCGCCTCGTTCCATCGTATAGTAACCTGGAGCCTGTTGCCGTTGGCAAGTTTTTTGCTGATAATTGAATTCGTGCCGAGGTGCGTTACTCGGAGAGGAATGTTATGAACCAGTACAACAGAATCACAACGGTCGCGGCGGTGACCTTCTTTGCAAGCATCGCTTTCGCGGTGCCGCCCAACTCATACCTTGTGAAGACGGTCAACACCGTCGGTGAGTTGAAGGCCCAGATCCGATCCAACTCGGTGGTGAGCGACCGCTACCAGCGTCACTTCCATATGACCGAGGGTGAGGTTCTGGATTTCGTTTCGAATCTCCGACTTGCCAAAGTCCAGCAGACCTCGATTTACAGCATTTACGGTGTGCCACCCAAGACCGGCGTATTGCGCTCTCGCTTGCAGAAGCTGAAAGCGGGCACAAAGATTTGGGTTGACAGCACGGGCCAGCCGATCCTGCAATGGATTTGTGGAAACCCGATGACCCGCGGACCCCGCATGGTCGCGGTGAACACCGAGCCGGGCGCGGCTGTGGAGGGCAAGGACACCGATCTGCTCGCCAGCCCGATGCCCGCTGGTGACGCACCCATCATCGCATCGAACATCGAGCCGGGAGTACCCCAGCCCGAAGAGATCATCAGCATCATCGACGTGCCTCCCGCCACACCGCACCGCAACAACTACGGCGGATTGCTCCTTCTCCCGCTCATTGCGCTGATCCCGCGCGGTAGCGGCGGCGAGGACATTCCCCCGGTGCCCGAGCCTGCAACAATGCTCGTCATGGGCGCAGGTGTGGTTGCCGTCGCAATTCGACGCAAGCGATCCAAGTAATCGCGCTGAACTTCTAGGGCCGATCCGCTGTACTGGGCGGGTCGGCCCTTTGTATGGGTCATTACCGGCCCCTACTCGTACCAGAAGATGTCGGTATTTCCAGGACTTTGAGCAAAGATTCTTCGATAAATCCGGAACACCGTGTACACTTGAATAGTCTGTGAGGCAGAAATGCCACGGGCAATTTGTTTCGGCAATGCCGAGTTAAGCTGATCGCTCGCGAATGCGCGAACTTGGTCCGCTTTGGAGAGGACAATGAAATATCAGAACAAAGGCATCGCGACCGCATTGGCGGCAGCGACGCTACTAACCGTTGCGGTAGCCAAGATGCCGCCCAATTCATATCTGATCAGTACAGCGAACTCCGTCGGCGAGATCGTGGCGCAGATCGACAAGTATCCGGTCGTCCAAGATCGGTACGAGCGACACTTCGGCATGACCAAGTCCGAGCTAAAGCTCTATTTCTCTTCGCTTCGGCTTAGCCGGGTCGAGAGGTCGGGCAACTACCTGGTCTACAACACGCCAGAGAGTACGGGCGAGTTGCGCTCCAAAACCCTGTTCCTGAAGAAGGGCACCAAGATCTGGGTGAATACGAGCGGCAAACCGATCCTTCAGTGGATCTGCGGCAACCCGATGACTCGCGGCCCGCGCACGGTCGCTTCGGTAGGCGATGTCGCTCCGGTGGCCGCCACCATCGAGGGCATGAACATCGAGCCGGAAGTGCTGGACGCTCCCAAGATCGAAAACATCGAGACCGATACGATCGCGATGGAGCCCAACGTTCCGGAGTGGACGGATGCACCGTTGACCTCGGTCGATATCGCAAACATCCCGGTGGATCCGGTTCAGGCGCCCGCTATGTCCGTTCCCAACACTCCGGCGATCGCCAGCAGTGGCTGGGACCTGGGACGCGCCTTGCTGGCCCCGCTGGGTGGCGGACTCATCTTCGTCACCGGGACCAAGAGCCAAGGCTCGAGCAAGCCCATCGTGAACCCCGTTCCCGAGCCCGCGACATTCGTCGCCATGGGCATGGGCGCGGCTTACCTGATTCGCCGAAAGAAGTCCTCTTTTAAGCGCTGAGTTCGGGGAGCGAGCGCGGGGGCTCCGCGTTCATCGAAATGTGGCCGTCCATCGTGACGGCCACGATATTTTCTATCCGGATTCCAAACTCGCCTGCGAGATAAACCCCCGGTTCGACGCTGAAGCAATTCCCGGGCTCCAATGGCAGCGAGTTCGTAGACACGAGGTTCGGAGCCTCATGCCCCTCCATCCCGATGCCGTGGCCAAGCCGATGGAAGAAATCTGGCCCATGCCCCGCATCTTCAATGATCTGCCGCGCCGCCCGATCCACGTCTGCACCGGTCACCCCAGGTCGTACTGCGGCCCTACCGGCATCGTGTGCTCGCAACACAATCTCGTACACCTGGTGCATCTTGTCCGTTGCCTTTCCAATGCTGACGCAGCGAGTGATGTCGCACTGATAGTGGTTCAGGTCGCACCCAAAGTCGAGAAGAAGCAGATCGCCGTTCTCCAGCCGACGCTCATTCGGTAGGTGGTGCGGCTCGGCCGACCCTGCCCCCGCCGCCACAATGCAAAACGTTGGGGTCCCGCCACGAGCCCGCATCTTTGCGTTGATGCGGTCACGCAGTTCAAGCTCCGTCATGCCGACCCTGATCTCGGGCAACACTTCGTCGTAGACCTCGTCGGCAATCTTTCCGGCTGCCAGCAAGGCGTCGATTTCCGCGGGCTCCTTCCGACTCCGAATCCGGCTCAGCACTTCACCGCCTGCGCGAAAGAGCGCCGCGGGCAGTAGTTCCTGCATCGCGAGCAGGTGCGAGGAGTGGAATTCGTCATCCACCGCGATCACTCCGGACCGCAAGTTCCAGCGCTGAGACAAGGTCTGGACAGCGTCCATCGGATCTTCGCTATCCGCCCAACCGAGAATGTCGGCGATGCCCACTCGCTGCGCCTGAGAAATGGAAAGCGCTGGCGCAATGAGGCAAACATCGCCGGACGATTTGACCGCCAGAGTCAACAGCCGCTCGTGCCCATGCTCGAACAGGCCATGCAGATAGCCCATCGAAGTGGTGGTCGATGCGAAGTAGGCGTCGATGCCTGCCGCGTCGAGCTGTTCCGCAAGCCGCTGGGTGCGCGTGGTTCCGCTCATGCTTGTCAGGATATCCGAAAAGAAAGCACCCCCCGCGGGCAGAGGCCTGCGAGGGGTGCCGTGCTCGAGACCAGCGAGATTAGTCGCCGACGACCTCGAAGTACTGGGACAGCAGCAGATAGTCGAAGAAATCGACCGATCCGTCGCCGTTCAGGTCCGTCTCCATGGGCGAGATGCCCGACGGGCCAGGCGTTGTCCAACCGGGGTCGGAGCTGTTTCGATCGAAGTTCTCGCTCAGCAAGAGGTAATCGAACAGATCAACCACGTTATCGTTGTTGATATCGCCCGGCAAGAGCACGAACGAGAGTTCGCCCGCATTCCCCGCCGTCACGTTGAGCCGAGCTCGGCGCAGGAAGCAGTTCGACTTCGCTGTTACCTTGTACTCGCCTGCACCCACCGTGAGGTTGGACGCGAATCGACCCGAAGCGTCCATCAGTACCGATTCCTCACCGACGACCGTACCCGCCGCATCCGTCAAAGTCAGGTGCGCATAGCGATCGTGCGGGGAACCGACCAGCCCGACAAGAGTCATCGTTCCACCGATGACGCCTGCTGGCGGACACGGAATCTCGACGTCACCGAGTGCCGTCTTCGCTGTCGTGTTCAGGTCGCCATCGGCATCATTGAGGATGCTGTTGGCCATGTTGCCACCCGTAGTGGGGTGCAGACCCTGAATACCGTACACGAACGGGGGTGATCCGATGGTCCCGGTCGAGTAGCCATTGATGGTGAACCAGATGCGGCGACCGGAGGTCGGCAGCGACGACACCGAGGCCGTGCTGTAGTCATAGTCCACGCCACCACATGCAGACTCGCACGAACTCTGACCGTACAAGATTTGCGGGCCGATATAGCCGAGGTGTACGGGTAGATTCGTGGCGATCCAGTCCGTCCCTTCGCACCGATATTCGATGCCTCGGGCCGAGTGTGCCGTCCAAGGATAGGTCCACTCGGGGACGCCGACGTTGACCTGTCCATAGGGCGCTGGGTAGCTGAGTTCACCCAGACCGCGCTCCGCGACCATCATCTTGCCGTCCGGGCCAAACGAAATGTCCGACACCGGCATGGACCAGTTGAAAGTCTGGAAGTGCGGAACGGCGAACTCCATCTGAAGCGTGGCGTCGAAATCGCCAGCATTCGAACCACTGGGCTGAATGCCGATGCTCCAGATCTCGTTGAACTGCGATGGATTCGGGTTACCCCGGTCCACTCGCCAGCGAGCGAAGTACAACCGCCCACCGTGGTACTGAACACCCCAGACGCGGTCGCCCAGGCGAACCATGCCGGCGGGGGATCCCGCTGCCACGTCGCTTTGCCAGCCAGCGGTTGTGTCAGCCGGATCGTATCGGCTGAGCCAGGTGCCCTGGCTCGTTGCCGAACCTCCGGTACCCTTGATCCGATAGATCATGCCGTCTTCGAGGTTGGTCACGAACAATTGGTCGTGATCGCCATCGTAGGAGATGTTCCCAAGCTCTGGGAAGCTGTCCGGATTGCTTGGCGTTGGCGAAGTATTCGGCAACGCGATGTAACGGAAGATCTGACCCGTGCCGTTTTGGATCATGTAGACCTGACCGTGCACCGGGTTGACCTGCGGCAAGTAGTCGTTGCCAAACGCGCTCGTCTGGGTCACGAAGATGTTGCCGTACTTGTCGAGCGTGACTCCGAACACCGTACCGAGGTTGCGGACATTCCACAGCCCCATCGGATTCACCGTGGAGATCGGCCCATGGTAGCCGCGCGGGAGCGCGGTCGGGACCCAATCTGCGCCGAGCGGCACCGCGGTCGTTTGGTAGCTGTTCAGATTCTGGATCGCCACAACCGGCATATCCAGGTAGTTTGCGCCTGCGGGCTGCTGACGCGATGCCCAGCACGTGATGACAGCGACGGTTCCAGGGAACGCCGCGCCATAGGTCGTGCCGTTGATCGAGTCTTGATAGATCGGCTTGCGATCCATACACTTCCCTTCAAGCGGACAGAAGCATGGAGGAATCTCGATCGGAACGTCCTTTCGACAACACTCCTTGGCCTTGTCGCGCAGGACGAGCGGCAAGACAAGCGTCGTACCCGGAGTCGCACCGGTAATGGTGATACACACCGTGAAGGTGCCACCGTACTGCACGCCATTGAGTTGCGTGACCGCAGGGTTGATCGTGATGCCGGGAGGCGGCGCGATCAGCAAGAAGAAGAGAGCGTTTGGATCGAGGCTCTGAATGGTCGCGCACCAGGTCACGCTGCCGTCCGCATTGCAGACCGACGACTGCTCCAGGATCTGGAAGCAATCGCATTTCGGCACATCGATTGTTTTGAATGCTCCGCAGCACTTCGTGAGCTCGCGGTCGTGCATTTGAATCTGCCAAGTCCATGGTTGACCTTGCGGCACCCCGCAGACGGTGAGCGTCAACGTGATGCTTTGGCCGGGTGCCAGAGGCGTACTCAGCGGAATGTAGTTGGCAGTCGAGCTCAGGCTGGAAGTCACGATGACCGGCGGCGCGTTGACCGTGAAGATGTGGGCAATCGGATACGGTGCCAGGTTGGTGATGGTGACGTCCATCGTAAAGCAACCGGTTCCGTCCGTTTTCCACAGAATCCGCTTGACGTCGATCTTGGCGCAATTCTCAATGTAGCCAAAATCTGGGCCGTCCTTGATGCCGGGACCTACATCGACGACTGCCGAGTTGTTCCCGGGGCGGGTCGGATACAGCCCGTCCGGATTTGGTCCTTCCACAAAGTAAGCGCCCGTGGGAATGTCGGTCGCCATGTAGCGACCGTTTGCGTCGCTAATGGGGCTGTAGACACCGCCAGGACCGCTGATGATAACGGGCAGGCCGGGAATGCCGGGTTCACCGGGATTGTAAACCCCGTTCTCGTTTGAGTCGAAGAACACGCGCCCCTGCAGCGTGCCGTGACCCGTCTGAGCCCATGCTCCCAGCGGGAGTAAACAGAAAATAGCGAGTAGCAGCAGCAATCGAAGCCGTTCGCCGAGCTGGGGCGCTCGTGCGACTCTTGGATCGCCTCGTCTTTGATAAGCCATCAAGAACCTCCCGTCAGCCCCAGTGGGCCGACGCAACAACCGTAAATGTGCAAGACGGTACGCCTTACATTTGGTTACTATAAGCCAGATTGCGGGAAAGATGCTAGATTTTTACGCGGTGGCAACTATTATCCGAAGGGGCGCGAACTCAGACGCGACCACACCGCGGCGGGTTTGGGTATAATCTGCCGTTCAGGAGTGAGACTTTGATTTACGTTGTTGTACAACCCAACGAATCGATTGACAGTGCGTTAAAGCGCTTTAACATGAAGATGCAGCAGAGTGGCGTCTTGCGCGAGCTCAAGGAGCACGCCCACTACGAGAAGCCCAGCGCCAAGCGACGCCGAGCGCGCATGCGCTCTTCGCGACGATCGTAATCGATCAACCAAACTCAGGGCCCAATGCCATGACCGAGAAATTCTGTCGGCATTGGGTCCGTCTCTTATCACATGGGCCCGTTCCAAAAGCTCGCTGAGCTGTTCGCGAAGCTTCGAAGAAATCCGGTCGCACGCCGAACTCTCCACTCGGTGACGCTCATCGTCTGGAGCGCATCGGTGGCGGGTCTGATGATCGCCCACCGATCGCCCGGTTTCCTTGGACACGCCTTTCTCGCCAACTTCGGCATGGCGCTCGCCGCCGCGATCCTCACTGTTTTCCACATCCGGCACACACCTAGCCGTACCGTGAGTTGGGATCAGAGCCAGGGCATCATATTCCTGGCGAGCCTGCTCACCATGCTCGGCGTTCACGTACTGCTGCTCACCGTGGGCAATCGCGAGATCGTGGGGGCCGGATTCCTGCTGACCACCCCGCTCGTCGCGCAAGCGATGCTCACGAGCGCCGTCATCGGCCCTGCTGTCGCCCTATATGCGCTCACTGTCACGGGCTTCCTCCTCGGCTTCAGCGGCGCACTCAGCATCGAGATGCTCGCTACCGGCTGGATCGCGGGTGCGGTCGGGGTTCACGCGGTGAACCCGCTCAAACAGCGCAGCGATCTTCTCCGGGCGGCGTCCATCATGGTCGTTTCCATGGCGCTGACCGCAGCCATCACTTCGGCCGGGATGGTTGCAACCATCGCCCCAGTGTTGGAGAGCATGGGTTGGGCCGCGATCGCGGCGGTTGCTGCCACCAGCATCTTTTGGCTCATGGTCGCCGTTTTCGAACGGCTGTTCGGACTTGTAAGTGACTGGAGCTTGTTGGAACTTTGCAGTCCAGATCATCCGCTGCTGCGTGACTTGTGTCTGCGAGCACCCGGCACCTATGCCCACTCCGTCATGGTCGGCAACCTCGCCGAAACCGCCGCCAGAGAGATCGGCGCAAACGCCGTTCTCGCCCGCGCGATGGCGTACTTCCACGACGTCGGCAAGTCCCGCGCTCCCAGCTTCTTCATCGAAAACCAAATCGGCGAGAACCTGCACGACTCGATGCCCGCCGCGCTCAGCGCGCAAGTCATTGCATCTCACGTCCGAGACGGCGTGGAGATGGCGCGCGCGGTCAGGCTTCCCCGTTCCATCATCGACGGGATCAGTCAGCATCACGGAACCTCTCTCATCAGCTACTTCTTCAATCGCGCGGTGCAAGGGATGGGCCGCGAGGCGATGGACCCCGAGTTTGAGAAGCTGTTTCGCTACCCCGGCCCCAAGCCACAAAGTCGTGAAGCCGCGATCCTTCACCTGGCCGATCAGGTGGAAGCCGCAAGCAGATCGATCCCCAGCCGCAACCCGGAAGAGATGGAGATCGCCATTGCACGGATCGTCGAGAACAGCCGCGCTGAGGGTCAGCTCGACGAGTGCGACCTCACCTTTGCCGACTTGCAGACGGTCCAACGCAGCTTTGCCCGTTCACTGGGGGCGATCCGCCACGAGCGGGTTCACTATCCCGAAATCGACCGAAATGAAGAGTTCAAAGAGCCGATATCGCGTCACCATCGTGAACGAAACCGACCGGAGAGCGCCGGTCACGCCGATACGCACCGCGCTGATTCGCCTGATGGAGGCATATGAGGCCCCGCACGCAGAGGTTACGGTTTTGATCACGGACGACCGCCAGATGGCTCAGCTGAACGAACAGTTTCGCGACGTCGCATCGACCACCGATGTCCTCAGCTTCCCTGCTCCGGCCCACGTGGCCGGACATCTGGGGGACATCGCGATTTCGTACGACGTCGCCGCTCTGCAAGCACGCATGCGCGGGGTCAGCACCCGCGACGAGATTGCCATGCTTGCCATCCACGGCGGACTGCACTTGCTAGGCTACGACGATGAGCAAGAGGCGGACCGAGAGGATATGATCCAACGGATGAACGCAATCGCGAGCCAAGTGGGACTACCCACGGATTCGGACTGGAGGTCTGGCCACTACGATGCCTAGTCCTGGTGAGCTCGTCCATCCCTTCCGCGTTGCCATCAGCGGTCTCGTGCATACCTTCCGCACCCAGCGGCACATGCGCGTGCACCTGTACATCACGATGGTCACGGTGTTGCTCGCCATGGCGATGAACCTGCGCGTGCGCGAAGTTCTGATCCTGCTGTTCATGATCAACTTCGTCCTCGTCGCGGAGATGTTCAACTCCGCCATCGAGGCGACCGTCGACCTCGCCTCGCCGAACTACCACCCGCTTGCGAAGTTTGCCAAAGACATCGCTGCAGGGGCCGTCCTGGTCACGACGATCATGGCGATCGTCGTCGGCGCGCTGATTGCGCTGGGAAGCGAATCGTGGGAGCGGATCCGATTGAGCTTGAGCGCAGACACGGTCGGTTTGCCCTTCGCCGCGAAGTTCATCGTCGGTCTGTTCGCACTGTTCATCCTCATCGTAGTCGGCAAGGGTTTGGGCAAGCGCGGCCAAGTGCTGCACGGCGGACTGGTGAGCGGACACGCAGCCTACGGCTTCTACCTGGCGGGCGCGGTCGTCTTCATCAGCGATCGACCGCTTGTTTCGGGCATCGCCATCCTCCTTGCCATCATCCTCGCCCAAAGCCGATGGGAAGCGAAGATTCACAGCGTTTTTGAACTCACATTGGGCGCGACCGTTGGGCTCGTTGTCGCGCTTTTGCTTTTCGGATTCTTGCCGAAATAGGACCAGTTTTTCGAGAAACTCTTGAAGATGACAAACTTTCGCCACAATAAAGAAGAGTCGTACCGACTTCGATGAAGACAAAACCGAAAGAACGTGTGCGACACGGGGAGGATTCAACGTCCTTGCCGGGTCGCTTAACCAAAACCCTCGCATCCTTGGGGATGATGGCTGCCATGGTAGCCGCACCGATGCTCGCAGTCGCTGAGGATGCTCGCAACGCCGCATCTGTCAGCGATGCTGCGCGCTCGGCGCTCATTCCCACTTGCCTATTCCTTCTGGTCCTGGTCTTTGCGAACGGGCTCTTTGTCGCCGCTGAAATCGCCGTCGGCCTCCTCCGCAACGGCCACGTGCGGGCTCTGGAGAAAGAGGACGCGCGCCATAAGCGGCTCCTCGCCGTGCTGGCCATTCGCACCCAAGCGGTCGCAGGCCTTACCCTTTGTCGCCAGACCGTCCAGTGGTGGCTCGTCATCTTCAGTTTTGTCCCGGCGCTCAGCATCGCTAGCGCCACCCTTCGGAGACTTGACGGTTCGCTTGAGTTCTGGCCCGTGGTTGGGGCATGGCTTGCGGTCGGTATCCCCATTGCCGCGCTCAACATCGTCATGGGCGAGCTGGTCCCGCGCACCTATGCCGCGCGCAACCCGGCTTCTGTAGCCCTCCGGTTGAGCGGTCTCATCACGGTTTGCTCGCGTCTGTTCTACGGCCCGAGCCAACTCATGATGGCCCTTGCAAGCCTAGTCACCGCACGGTTCGGCGCGACCGCCAGCTTCAGCGTCGTCAACCAAGCGGAGGAGGAGATCAAGAGCCTTGCCGAATCGGCCAGCGAATCGGGCGAGTTGGAACAGGAGGAGAAAGAGCTCCTGCATTCGGTTTTCGAGTTCACGGACACCGTGGCGCGCGAGATCATGACCCCACGAGTCGATATGGACACCGCTCCGGTCACGGCGCAACCGTCCGATCTCATCCGGCTCATTCAGGAGTCCGGCCGGTCCCGCATCCCAGTTTATGAGGAGACCGATGACCAGATCATCGGCATCATCCACGCCAAAGACCTGCTTGCAGCCCGACTGGACGACTCGCGGCCAGTGAACCTGCGAACGCTCCTTCGCTCTGTCGTCTTCGTCCCAGAGAACAAGAACATCAACGACTTGCTCCGCGAATTACGCACCAATCGCACCCAGATCGCGATCGTGCAGGACGAGTTCGGCGGCACCGCTGGCCTGGTGACCATCGAGGACATCGTGGAAGAACTTGTCGGCGAGATCGTCGATGAGTACGATAACGAGGCCCCGGAGATCATGCCCCACGGCGCCGGGTGGATCGTCAGCGGCAAGGTCAACCTTTACGACCTGAACGAGCAGATCGGATCGTCATTCGAATCGGACGAGTTCGACACGATCGGCGGCTACGTTTTCGGCCTCTTTGGCCGGCAGCCCAGGCAAGGCGACGAGGTCATCGAGGAAGGGTATGCCTTCCGAGTCTCCGAGACGGACGGGCGGCGCATCAGCAGCCTGCTCATCGAGAAGGCCAAGGTGGACAACCTCGAGACTGGCTCTCTAGAAGTCATTTAGGCCGTACGCAAGCTTTTCCACAAGCGCGACGCAATCTCTTTGGGCGACACCTCGTCACCCCGGAATGCGTGATGCATTTCGCTGAAGACATGCAACCGGCGGTCCGGCGGAGCAAATAGCCGTCGCGCATCGAAGTCGGCATTGAACAGGCACAGGTCGCGAGCGAACGCATCGACCGTCTCCGGTTCGAGTTGGGTCGATTCCAAGTACTGGATTCGCAGAAAGCGAGCTTCGAGACGGCCGTACTCCGCGCCGCCAAAAAAGTACCGGCTGAGGATCCGCTCCTGTGATTCGCTGAGAACTTCGTCCGCCCCGAGTGGATCGTTCGAGACCTCCAGTACCCATCGGACTTCCGTCGGGTTCTGCAGGTACGCCATGGCAGGGTTCAGTGCGCGCGCAGTACGGTACTCGATCATGCGATTGATCTCGGCCATGAGCAAGTCCAACCGGTGGAGTTCCCGCGACTTGTGAGTCTCGTTCATCCCGCGGCGGTATGTCAAGTACGCAAGCGTAGCCACCACCATCGTGCCGGTTGAGCCGATGATGGTGACGACTGATTTGATATCTTCGAGGAGATTCGCGGCCATGCGCCGGGTTATTTCACCTTGGACCAGGTCGATTCGAACTGCGTGATAAGGCTCTCGATGGCGTCGATGCCCCCCTGCCAGAATTCGCGCGACTGGAGATCGACCCCGATCGTCGCCATGAGCTCTCGGGGCGACAGCGATCCGCCTCGCTTCAGCAGCGTGACGTACTTGTCCGCAAAGGCCGGTCCCTCGCGCTTGGCCATCTGATAGATCGACATCGTCAGCAACTCGCCAAACGCATAGGCATAGACGTAGAACGGCGCGAAGAAGAAGTGCCCCACGTAGCTCCACCATCGGCGATGCTCCTCGCCCATGGTCACACTATCGCCAAACATCGCTTGCAGCTCTTCCTGCCAGATCGCGCCGAATTCGTCCGGACTGAGTTCGCCTTGTTCGCGACGCGCTTGGTGGGCGCGCTGTTCGAATGTGTACATCGCAACCTGTCGGAACACGCTCGCGAAGGTGCCCTCAATCTTCTCGGCCAGCAGCGCAAGCCGATCTTGCTCGGTAGCCTGCTCCATCAGTCGCTCGAAGACGAGCATCTCACCAAAGATGCTCGCGAGTTCGGCCAGCGGCAGCGTCCCGTGGAAGTTCACGTAGGTCTGCTGGCGGCTGAACGACGCGTGGACCCCGTGCCCCAACTCGTGGGCCAAGGTTCCCACTTGGTCCATCTTATTCAAATAGCTGAGCATGATGACCGGGTGAAGGTCGGGAGTAATGTAGCTGCAGAATGCCCCGCCGCCCTTGCCGGGTCGTGCCTCCGCGTCAATCCAATCTTTGTCGAAGAACTCCTCCGCGCGGTCGGCCATCTCCCCGCTGAACGCTCGAAACGAGCTGAGGACAATCTCCTTGGCTTCTTCCCATGAGACTTCCGCTTCCGCCTCGTTCAGCGGAGCATATCGGTCGATGTGCGTGAGTTCGGGCAGTCCAAGAATCTCGCGCTTCACCCGGTAGTAGCGGGCGACCAGGTCGTAGTTTGCACGGCACAGGCCGGTTACGAGGTCCACCGTCTCCTTGTCGAGTTCGTTGGCCAGGTGGCGCGACGATTCCGCGTGCGGGAAACTGCGGAGTCGATCCTCAATCTTCTTCTCCGTGAGGATTGTGTTGTAGGAGAAGGCGATGACCCGCTCTAGCTTTTCCAGCCCCTCGGAGAATGCATGCCCGGCGTTCTGGCGCACGTCGCGATTTGCATCGCGCAGCAGGTTCAAGACCTCGGGCTCGGTTAGCTCTTCAGTTTCGCCCGTCACGGGATTCTTGTATTCGTAGCTGTGGTTGGCAGTCACCTCTTCGAACAGGCGTACCCAAGCGCGCCCGCTCACATTCGCCACTTCCTCAAGCAGGATCTCTTCCTTCTCGGTGAGCTTGTGGTCGCGCATGGATCGGACCACGCTCACGTAGTGTCGGTAGTTCGTTAGCCGCTCGTCGGCCATCACCGGCGAAAGCACCGCCTCGTCCAAGTCTTGCAACTCAAGCTCGAAGAACATGAGCTTCACGCGCAAGGCCGAGTACTGCTCCATCTGCGCGCCCATGAAGGCCGCCAACTTCTGGTCATCCGACTGCACGGCGAAAAGTAGGTTCGCGAAGGTCGGCGGCTTGCTTGACTCCACCGAGATCTGCTCGATGTCCTGGATCGCTTCGAGGAGGAGTTCGGCCGTCAACGAAGGAGAGTTGATCTTGCCTCGGAACCGTGCGGCCAGGTTGTCGGCGAGCATGTTCGCGCGTTTCCAAGTCGCTTCGATCTGCGGATCGTCAACGCCCGAGTAGAGCGAGGTCAGGTCCCAGCGAACTTTCGGTGATCCCAAGGCGGATGTGGGTGCGGCCATGCCCTCATTATGACGCCGGGTTCTCCCGATCATTGAATAGTCCTATGCTCGTCTCAACCCTCGTCGCTCTCGTAGCCCAGCTCCCCTTGCGGCCCGATCTGCCGCTCTTCCGCGAAGGCGAGGCAGTCGCGCTAAGGAACAACAGCGCGGCAATCTTGGAGCAACGGGACCGCGTGACCATCGGAAAATGGTTCGATGGATTCAAGAAGCGCGATGTCGAGTACGTCCTGTGGCTCAATGACGAAGTTCTGTCGCGCATCACCGGCTACTGGGCCACTCGTGAAGGGTGGACCGATGAGGAAGTTCAGAGCCGCTGGACTCAGCTCCACCGCCAGTTCATGGGCAAGCAGCTCCTCTTCGTCCAGCTGACGGCTTACCCGAAGTTTTCGACTCTGGACCTCGTTCCCACCGCTCCTGCCGGAGCTTCCGACACGCGAGATCCCAGGGTTACCCTCGTCCGAGATGGCCGCAAGGAGTTTCCCGTTGCTCGCTTGATCTCGGCGTGGCAGACCCGCGAGCGAGCACAGATCGAAGCCTTCTCGTGGATACACGTGATCCCTGAGCTCGCGGCGATCAAGCCGCAAAGAGCTCTCCCTCCACGCCCGCCACTCTACAATCTGGGTGACTACTTCGGGGCCTGGTACTTAATCGAGCTTCCCGAGGACCTGGCGCGGCCATTCGAAGTTCGCATCTCGACCGCGCAGAAACTGCGCATCGCCAAGTTCGATCGCTTGAAGCCGAAGGGCTGATCGATTTCGGCTTTTGGGGTAAACCTCTTAGGCTGCCTGAGTGTGGCCTTGTTGACACCCTATGACCGAAATCCTGAAGCTACTCTCACAGAACAGCGCCCTCGTCATCCTCTTCCTACTGGTTGCGGTGATCGGCCTCGGCATCACAAGCGTGAGGAACGCAATCCGGCTGCGGACGATGCAGGCGAAGTGGGAGTCCCTACTCAGCGACGCGAGTGGCGAGAACTTGGAACGTCTGCTCTACGAGCACCTTCGCGGACGCATTCAGGTGGATCACGACCTAGAGCAGCTTCGCGACCGAGCTTCGCAGTTGGAAATGAAGATGCAGTCCGCCAAACGGTATACGGGCATCGTCCACTACGATGCATTCCCCGATGTCGGTGGTCAGCAGAGCTTCGCTTTTGCACTCTACGACGAACTGGGGCATGGCATCGTGCTGAGCAGCATCGTTGGCCGATCGAACTGCCGCGTGTTCTGCAAGGACATCGTGGGTGGGAAGGCGCAACGAGAGTTGACCGACGAAGAGCGACGAGCACTTGAAATGGCCGCCAAGCGGCGCGCGGAGGCTCTGAGCAGCGCATGAGCGACAGCACAGTTGAAGATGGCCTCCTCATCGAGCGCAGCCAAGCGGGGCAGCGGGACGCTTTTGACCAACTGATCCGCAAACACGAGCGCCGTGCGTACCAATACGCCTTTCGCCTGACTTCGAACCAAGACGAGGCCATGGACATTGTCGCCGAAGCGTTCGTTCGGGTTTACAACGCGCTCCCAAATTTCCGCGGCCAGAGCGCATTCACGACTTGGCTCTACCGGATCATCACGAACTGCTATCTCGACTTTCGGAAGAAGGACAAGAGTCGGACACAGACGAGCCTGGATATGGTGATCGACAACGAAGGCTCCGAGTTTGAGCGTCAAATCGAAGATCCGGATGCCGCCCCCGACATCGAAGTCGAGCGGAACGAGCGGGAGAGACTCGTACAGCGTGCGATCATGAAACTCCCTGAGTATCAGCGCGCGATGCTGATCATGTATCACGTGGAGATGCTCTCATACGAGCAGATTGCGGAGTCTTTAGACCTGCCCATCGGGACCGTCAAGAGCCGACTCAACCGCGCCCGATTGGGTCTTCGAGAACTTTTGATTTCAAATCAGGAACTTTTCCAGATCGACTAAAGTCGAACAGCCCAGAGGCATGCTATGAACCTGAACAAGGCACGAGATTATTTCAGCGGGTACTACGAGCAGACGCTCGAGCCCGGGCTGCGCCAAGCATTTGAGCGCGGCCTCCAAGAGGATGCCCAAATTCAAGCGGAGTACGCCGCATTCGTCAAGACGGTCGAATCGATCCAAACCCTGAGTCATCAAGAGATCGAAATTCCGTTTGACTTGCACGATCGCATTAGCGCAAGGCTGGACCGACATGTTTGGGAAACAGAGCAAAACCGAAAACCGAACTGGTTTAGCCAGTGGTGGAGATCGATAGCCCTCGGCGGAGTGGCGGTCGCAGCGATCGGTGGAGTTCTTTTCAGCATCGCAAACCCCTCCAAGGGCGGCAGCACGTCGCAAGCCGGTGCGTTTCCGAGCGTCGAGAACAAGAAGCCACTCCTAACGTTTGAAAGTGGGCAACTTTACGTGAACGCCCCCGCCCAACCCGGCGCGACCCTGAAGGTCCTGCGCGGGACGGCAGGCGAACCCGTCGTTTCAATAGACCTGAGCAAGAATCGAGTCCGCAGTCCGCTGCGGAACGAGCAGAACGAACCGACTCTCCTTTCAGTTTTGGTCGGTGACGAGGCTCCCATTCTTGTCATCGTCCCCGGCCAGACTCCCTCCACGAAGAAGGCCGGGAGTGGCACCCTGCTGGAAATGGCAAAGGCACTGTCCGACGCGTACCGCGTCCCGGTTCAACTGACAGCGAAGAACCTGGAATCGACCGTGACTTGGGAGTTCCGAGGCGAGACCCTGAGCGATGCGATCATGTCCGATCTCACGCCAAAGTCGTTGAGCATCACCAAGCAGAACAACATGCTCGGTGTGATCGCTTCCGCGCCTTAATTCCTTGCAAGATCCAGTGAGCGCGGGGCCCTGGCAGCCGGAGTAATTCCCAGCTTCGCCAGGGCTTCCGATTGTATGACCTGTCGCATCAGACACACACGCGTGCCGAAGGCAACACGGGCGTTCACTGCGCCACTGTGGACGAGCGACTGGACGGTCAACTTCGCTTGCGACATGTGCGCAGGAGTCTGACGGACCAGGCGCATGGCGGACTGCACGCTCGTGCTCGTGTGCGCCTTTCGAACCTGATCATCAAACAGGATCGCCTCGCGCAGCGTCATCTGCGCCAAGCGGTCGGCGGCGCTGTGCCAGTCGGGCAGCGTGCTCAACCGCTCACGGTGGGTCGAGCCCAGCGGGACTCCGTCCAGCTTTTGGATGGCGCTGTTCTGGTACGCGATGGCGCTCGAATACGAGGCGAGGTCCGAGTACTTCATCACTTCGGCAACCTGAACGGCGAGCGTGTAGCAGTCTGCCTTGACCGTCGGATCGGCCGATCGCTCGGCCTTGCGGAATAGCAGTAGCACGACCGCGTTGCGACCCATGACGATCTGGCGCTTGACCCCGTCGGTTGAGGACTCCTCGGCCGTGTTGATCTCTAGTTCTCCGAGCACGCCGTTCGCTCGGCCGCGAATCCACATCTGAGCGACCGATTCGACCTCGTCTAGGCGCTGGGTCTGGTCGAAGTTGTACGCGATCCGAGACGATTGGCGCACGTACGGGATGTAACGATCCACTTGTCGCGAAGCCTCGCGACCCATTTCCTGGACTCGGAATCCATCGTGTCCCGTTGCCGAAGCGAATTTGAGAGTGGTCCCCACCAAACCCATCGCTCCGAGCAGTCCCCATGCTCCAACCCGCCAAACGCTCATTGTATTCCTTGATGTCGGCGGAACCGAGCTGGACCGTTACCGCGTTCTTGCGGGATTCCAAACATGGTCCTTTGGTCCCATAACGCTGGCCTTCAAAGGGCATGCAGCTATAATGAAAGTGTCTCCGTTTCGGAGAAAAACATGAAACAAAATACTTGTGCGACCGAAGGGGAAATCACCCTTATCCTTCGTGCTAAAGCCGGCAACCGAGCCGCGTTCGATACCCTTATCGAGCTTCACCGAACCCGCCTGTATCGCGCGGCGTTTCGCAAGCTACGAAACACCGAAGACTCCCAAGACATGGTTCAGGAGACTACGATGCGTGCCTACCGCGCCATCCAGACTTACGACGCCGCACGCCCCATTGGGCCGTGGCTTCAGCGGATTTGTATGAACTGCTGCATCGACCTGATTCGTGATCGCAAGCTTCGTGTCGAGCAATTAGATGCTCATGAGTACAACTTGCGCGACGAATCGCAGGACCCGGAACAGCAGACGGCTCTGCTGGACTTGTGTGCAACGGTGGATGGAGCTTTGGATCGTATCCCGCATCGGTATGCCGAGATCCTCCGCCTGCGCCACTTCGACGATCTCGACGTCCTTGAGATCGCCGCACGGATGGGCAAGCCTGAGGGAACCATAAAGAGCTGGCTGTTCCGAGCTCGGGCACTCCTTCGCAAGGAGCTTCCGACCGCCATCGTTAGAGCCTAGAATCCCCCCGCTGGTAAACTCCAGCAATGGCTAACTTTGTTGAGGGCGACCGAGTGCGTGTCGTGACCCGTCCGGTATTGCCGGAGGATCGCCGGACTTACCGCTATTTCGAGCACATGGCCGGGCTGACGGGCGTCGTTGCCAACGTCTATGGTCCCGAAGAGGTCACCGTCCGTGTGGACAAGGAGTCCGCCAAACCGGTCGGATTGACGGTGCACAAAGAAGCCGTTCTGCGACTGCGCGCCAAGGTCGTGAAGGAACTCAGCGAAGACGCCAAGTCCCGATTCAACAATGGCGAGCTCGACTTCGATGCGAATTACGTCTTGCTCGTGCGAGGCGAGGACCTCGAAAAGCTCTGAGGCACAAGCATGGCAGGGCATAGCAAATGGAAAAACATCCAGCATCGCAAGGGCAAGCAAGACGCCCTGCGAGGCAAGTTGTTCACCAAGCTCAGCCGTGAGATCATCATGGCTGCCAAGGCAGGTGGTGGCGACCCTGAAAAGAACGCCCGCCTGCGCGTCGCTATCGAGAAGGCCAAAGCGAGCTCCATGCCGCAAGAGAACATCAGCCGGGCCATCCAGCGCGGCACCGGCCAGATCGAGGGCGCGGACTACGAAGAGATCTTGTACGAGGGGTACGGCCCCGGCGGATCGGCGGTCATGGTCGAATGCTACAGCGAAAACCGGAACCGGACGGTCGCCGACCTGCGACACGCATTCAGCAAGAACGGCGGTAGCCTGGGCGAGAACGGCTCGGTGGGTTGGCAGTTCAAGCATGTCGGGCAGATCATCGTCCCGCGCGGGACGCTCGATGAGGACACTGTCACCTTGGAAGCGCTTGACGGCGGGGCAACCGACGTCAGCGCAGACGAGGAGTACTTCACCATCGAAACCGCGATCGAAGACCTGCACCGCTGCAATGACCACCTCGCAAAGTCTGGGATTCAGGCGGAAGAAGTCAGCTTGGCCCGACTCGCCACGAACTGGGCAACGCCGTCGGACGACGATACGCGAAAGCTGATCCGGCTGCTGGACATCCTCGAAGAACTCGATGACGTGAAGGAAACGTACGTCAACGTGGACATCCCCGAGGAGATGTACGACGAGGCGTGACCGCCCAGCGCACGCCTTGGATCACCCTCTTTCTCGTCGCGGCTAACATCCTGGCCGCGTTTTTCCTTTTCTTCAGCTACCCGAATTGGGTGCAACAGTTTGGATTCCGTAGCGATGAACCTTCCCTCCGGAACGCAATTGTCTGCCTTTTCCTCCACGAAAATACGATGCACCTGCTGGGCAACATGCTCGCGCTCGTGGCCATCGGCTCGTGGGTCGAAGACGCCCTACACGGGTTCAAATACGTGCTCGTTTACTTCCTCGGTGGCCTCGCCGGAGTCGCGATGCATTGGGCAGTCACGCACAACGCAGGGACGATCGACCCGCTGATCGGGGCAAGCGGTGCCGTGGCCTGCTGCACTGCGTATGCGAGCGTCCGATACATGTGGAGCCGCGTGCCGTTTGGTCCCAAGCTCAAGCTACCAGTTGTTGGAGTCGCTGGCGTATGGGCCGCGCTCCAATTGCTCGGTGCGTTTTTCCGAATCGGCGAGCAACTCAGCGTCTCGTACTGGGCGCACCTCGGCGGGATCCTCGCTGGGCTGGGCCTGGCAGCAATCCTCGGGGCGCCCAAACAAGCGAGCCTGCAGCGCGGGCGCAAGGCGATCATGGAAATGGAAGATCGCTCTCCCGATGCGCTTGTCGCCGCAGCCCAGGCACAAATCGCGAGTCACCCTAACGACGTTCACGCATGGGAGTCGCTCGTGGATGCCTACCACCGCTTGGGAGACGACGCCGAAGAGCGCAGGGCGATCCTCGCACTCTTCGATCTAAGCCCCGCCGCCGCCCAGGCCGGGCTCATCCCGCGATTGGCCGAGTTGGGCGCGCTCTCGACCTTCCCAAGCATTCGCCGCTGTAAGATGGCCGACGAACTCGGGAAGTTCGAAGAGCAGGCGGCGAGCGTTCTCCTCCAATCCGTCATCGATGGACCGCCATCGGATGTTCAACGTCCGGAAGCGATGCTTGCCCTTGCAACCCGGCTACGCAGCTTGGATGCCGACCGAATGGCCTCCCTGGTGGCCACACTGCAACGGGAATATCCGCTTCATCCCGTGCTCGACGTCGCGCGACAAAGGGGCATGGTCCCGTGAAGAAGTGGTGGCGCCGCGTCCGCCCGTATGTGCTCAGTGGCCCCGTGTACATGGTCGCGAGCCTGATCGGGCGCAGTCTCAAGATCGAAATCGAGGGGCTGGAAGAGACGCAGAGGCTGCCGGGTTCGAAGATCTACGCGGGGTGGCACGGTCGGACGTTCGTCGCGGCAACCGTCTTCCGGGGGAAGGGCGTTTGGACCATCATCAGCATGTCACGCGATGGCGAAATGCAGAACCGAATCTTCACTCGATTTGGGTTCAACACCGTTCGCGGCAGCACCGGCCGCGGCGGAATCAAAGCGCTCATCGAGTGCATCCGAATTCTTAAGAAGGGGGCGGAAATGGCTTTCACCCCGGATGGCCCGCGCGGGCCGAGCGGAGTAGTCCAAGACGGCCTCTTGATGATGGCGCAGAAGTCGGGAGCGCTCATCGTCCCCGTCGGAGTGTCTTCGGATCGGCGTTGGTTGGTCCGCACTTGGGATCGGTTCATGGTCCCCAAGCCGTTCGCGCGCGCGATCATGCTCTTTGGGGATCCAGTCACCCTCAAACCCGATGCAACGAACGAAGAGTTCGAGCAAGTCCGTGCGCACGTCCAAGCCGAAATGCACCGGCTCGAAGCAGAGGCGGAGCGGCGCATGGGGCACACGCCGATCCTGCCGGAGAGCGCAGAAAACCCCGCATAATGGGAACATGAACGCGAGCCTTGAACAGTGGCTGGGGCAACAGCTGCAGAACCTGAAAGACGACCATCTGTACAAGGTTCCAAAGATCTTAGAGACGCCCGCAGGCGGGCGTGTGCGCATGAACGGTCGCGAGGTGATCAACCTCAGCAGCAACAACTACCTCGGCCTGGCGAACCACCCAAAGGTGCGCGCTGCCGCGCTCGAAGCCATTGAGCAATGGGGTGTTGGGGCCGGAGCGGTCCGCTGGATTGGTGGGACCATGCAGGTTCATGATGAGCTCGAACAGCGGCTCGCCAAGTTCAAAAAGGTCGAAGCGGTTCTCGTCTTTACGGGCGGTTTCACCGCCAATAGTGGGTGCATCCCTGCGGTGCTCACCGATGCCGATGTCGTCATCAGCGACGAGCTCAACCACGCAAGCATCATCGACGGAGTTCGCCTCTCAACCGCCAGCTACAAGAAGAGCGAAGGGTGGGTCTACAGGCACAAGGACATGGAGGACTTGGAGCGAATCCTCCGCAATGCACAGAATTTCACGCGACGGATGATCATCACCGACGGCGTCTTCAGCATGGACGGCGACATTGCGCCGCTCCCTGAGATCGTGCGATTGGCTGAGCAGTACGACGCGTTTGTGATGGTGGACGACGCCCACGCGAGCGGTGTCCTCGGCAAGAACGGCGCAGGCAGTGCTTCGCACTTCGACTTGTACGGTCGGGTCGATATCCAGCTGGGCACGCTCAGCAAGGCGCTCGGAGTCGTGGGTGGCTACATCGCGGGCTCGCATCAGCTCAAGGACTGGCTCATCAACCGAGGCCGCCCGTACCTTTTCAGCACCGCCCATCCGCCGAGTGTCGCGGCCGCATTGATCGCCGCGTTG
Organism: Chthonomonas sp.; assembly: GCA_016788115.1. Classification (NCBI taxonomy): domain Bacteria; kingdom Bacillati; phylum Armatimonadota; class Chthonomonadia; order Chthonomonadales; family Chthonomonadaceae; genus Chthonomonas; species Chthonomonas sp. Next base: position 353,436 of record JAEURR010000003.1, read on the forward strand.
GACGTCATGGAGAACGATCCAGAGCCGATGCGTAGGCTTTGGTCGAATACGCGCTGGTGGAAAGAGCACCTGGCCGAGGCTGGTTTCGATACGATGGGCAGCGAGACGCCGATCACGCCGGTACTTGTGGGCGATGAGTCCCGTGCCCAAGAAATGGAGCGAAGGTTGTGGGAGGCAGGGGTCTACGCGCTGGCCATCGTCTACCCGACCGTCGGGCGTGGAAAAGCGCGATTGCGCACCATGCCGAGTGCGGCCCATACGGAAGAAGATCTGGCCGAGGCCCTCGCGTCATTCATCAAGGTACGCGACGAACTCGCCATCGCCCATTAACAACGAAGTGGGTCTGACCGATTCGGCCAGACCCACTTGTGATCAGGTAGCTCCTGGAAGCCTTATGCGCCAGAGCCTTGCTTCTTGAAGACGACAAAATCGCCTTCGCGCAGTGCACCACCAAACTCAAACGTTCGATCCGAATCCTTGGCCTTGAAGCGGATTCGGAATCCGTCCTTCTTATCGCCATTGTTCTGGCCCGGTCGGGCTTGGTCGATGACCATGAGCACCGCGCGGCCCTCCAGTCGGACCGGTCCGTTCTCGCCCTTGGTCTCAAGGACAGCAGGACCCGCAAGTTCTGCCTTGTTGTCGGTGACCTTGAGTTCGCCGACCATACGGACGCCGATGAACACGGCTCGTCCCTTGTCGTTCGCGATCTGCTCAAATTTGATGCGACCTTTAACTTCGGACTTGTCGTCCTTCTTCACGCGGACGGCTTCAAAGTCGATGTGGCCTCGTCGTCCATCCTCCGAGAGCGCAGCGCCGCGACCGTGAGCGGCGGCAAGGACGTCCGGTCGATCGGCGGTCTGGGCGAAGCCGAGGGTGAACAGTGCGATGGTACTAAGCACGAGAGTCTGTTTCTTCATTGATGTCTCCGATTCCCCTGGGTGGCTTGGGGCCTTCAAAAGGGAGTGACGCAGGACGTATTCCACAGTTCAGTAAATCCTTGCGATGGGCGTCGCAACGTGACATTCTGTGGACGGCACTCCGTTCATCTAGCTAGAATGTTTGTAATGGTCGACTCGGATAAGAGTGATTTCCTAATCATCAAGACCCATAACGAGGGTGCCGAAGCGGAGCTGACGCGCGGCGACCAGCGGATGGTGGAGATCGATCCTGCTGGTGTCACGATCACCCGAGGCCTGAGAAACCAGATTCCCGATCCGGCCGATGCCGACGCACAAGCGCTGCTGGCAAAGATTTTCGCTGCCCACAAAGAGAGTGACGGCCTGACTCTCGTGAACCTAGCGACCGAGTTCCGCACGAAGTTCGGGTGGTCGCCCCGCGTCGAATGGCTCCGAGTCCTGGGCTTGGAGACCGTCCGTGCCGATTCGCTCATTGCCGAACAGCAGCGACTCATCCAGGAATTGGAGGCGGGCAAGGCTGGCACACCACCCGCCGATGCGGTCCCGCTGGTCGCGCCAATCGCCGCAGAGACCTGGGATTGGGCATTGGGCGCGAACTACCTCAACCTGATGGAGTGGTTGTGGAAAGAGGCCCGCTACGACGATGCCCATGCAATGTTTGAAAAAAGTCTGGTCGGACTATCGGAAAGCGATGATAATGGACGGCGGATCGAGCGTTCACTCTTCAAAGCCTCGTGCGAAGCGCACTTGAACCGCCCGACCGAGGCTCTGGGAACGATGGAACGCGCGTACGCGCTGGACGTCCAAGAGTTTGAAAGGCTGTGGCGACTATACGGACTGAGAATGCCGGAACTCGCACCGCTCGTCGAAAGAGTTAAAGAAGAGTCGAAATGAAATCGCAATTTGTGTGGCTCGGTTTGGTGGCGATAGCGATAGGGAGCGCAATCAGCGGCTTCACGGTCGCTTCCGATGCCGGCGTCAGGCATCTGGTCAAAGATGCGGTCGTCGCCGTTTGGATGCCACTGACCTCGGACGAAGAGGCCGAGTCGCCTGGCTAGTCGTTGAGAGAGCAAGACGATGACAGACAGTCAAACTCCTCTGAACGAAGATATCCTCATCGCGCGGCTCAAGCGCGGTGACGAATCGGCACTTGCACCCATCGAGAAGCACCTCTACCGACGCATGCTCCGGGCCGCCCTCCAGCACACCCCGTGCGAACAGGTCGCCGAAGATGCGGTCGCCATTACCCTCGCCAAGATCTGGTCGAAGCGTGATCTCCTTCCCGATAGCTGGGCCGACGCCTCTCGCTACATCCTCGCGATGGCGGGCATGGCGGCGATCGACCTCGGCCGCCGCAAGGAAGAGCGAGTGTCGAAGGTTGAGCTGGACGACGCACGCTACCTGGTGGCCGAAGAGATGACGGACGACTTGAGCGAAGACGTCGAAGTCGCGCTTGCCCGCATCGAATCGCTCTTGCTGCCCCAACTCAACCCCCGTCACACCCGAATCCTCGCTCCGGTGGCCAAACGGCTCGGCTCAGGCGAAGACTCGATGCAGAGCGCCTATGAAGGTGCAGCAGAGGAAGCGGGCATGTCTCGTGGGGCGGTCCGGAACTCATGGTCCGATGCTGGCCAAAAGCTACAGAGCGTCTTGCGGTCAATGGGCCGTGAAAACTACGCCGAGCAGGACGTTCGGCTGATTCTCAGCCAAATCGGCGTACGCCTCGGCGCGTAGCAGCGCAGTTGTCGATGGGTTCGCCTGAACCTACCGAAGCTCGGGACGCACGAGGTCCAACGGGTAACCTCTTCGTCTATGTCAACTGTGAAAATCGTCCCCATCGGTGGTGCTGGCGAAATCGGTAAGAACTGCACCCTCGTGATACAAGGCGACGACATGGTCATGGTGGACTGCGGACTGTCGTTTCCGAATGAGGAGCAGTACGGCGTCGATATCGTCATCCCCGATTTTTCGTACGTACTTGAGCACAAGGAAAAGCTGCGCGGGATATTCTTGACCCACGCGCACGAGGACCACGTCGGTGCTCTCCCCTACCTACTACCCCACGTGGACTGCCCCGTCTTCGCGACGGAGCTGACCCACGCGATGATCCGCAACAAGCTTGAAGAGAAGATCGATGTGAAGCGGCTGAAGCTTGTGCCGATGAAGCCTGGCGACAAGGTCGAGGTCGGTGCGTTCAAGGTCGAGTCCATTCGAATCACGCACTCCTATCCCGAGTCCACGAGCATCGCCGTGAACACCGTCCACGGGCACGTGCTCTTCACCGGTGACTTCAAGTTTGACTTCACCCCCGTCGACGGAAAGCTGAGCGACATCTCGCGCCTGACCAAGCTGGGCGACGAAGGGATCGTGTGTTTGGTCTCCGACTCGACGAACGTCGAGCGTCCGGGGTGGGGCCCGAGTGAGACCCTGGTCGCCGAGGGGCTCCGCGAGGTCTACCGCCGCGCGCAGGGTCGCGTGCTCATCACCACTTTCGCAAGCAACATCCACCGGATGCAGCAGGCGTTCGAGGTCGCGGCCGAAACTGGCCGTAAGGTGGCGATTGCCGGGCGGCGCATGGAGCAGACGGTCGATATCTGCTCGCGCATGGGCTACATGAAGATCCCGCGTAACACCTTCATCAAGCTCGATGAAGTAACACAGCACGACCCGAACAAGATCGTGATCTTGACCACCGGGAGCCAAGGCGAGCCGATGTCAGCGCTCGTCCAAATGAGCAAGGAGACTTACTCCAGGCTTCGGATCCGTGAGGGCGACACGCTCATCTACTCCGCCCGCCCCATCCCGGGCAACGAGAGCGCGATTTGGCGGACTGTGAACCGTCTCTTCCGCATGGGCGTCGAGGTCGTGTACGATTCGCCGCATCCCATCCACGTCAGCGGTCACGCCTACCAAGAGGAACTGAAGATGATGATCAACATCACGCGGCCGTACTATCTGTGCCCGGTGCACGGCGAACCGCGACACCAGTTCATCTATCGCAAGATGGCACTCGGGATGGGCTATCCCGACCATCGCGTTTTCACCCTTGAAGACGGCATTCCGCTGGACATTCAGGAGACTTCCGCAAACTTGGGCGAGCCCGTGCCGTGTGGACGAGTCCTTGTGGACAACGGCGGTAACCCAGGGGTGACCGACGAAGTACTGCGAGACCGGCAGAACCTGGCGAATGACGGCACCGTGGTCCTTACGATCGCGCTGGATATGGAGGCTGGCGAAATCGTCGGAGACCTGTCGGTCCAAGCCCGCGGCTTCAGCGGCCCCGAGTCGGCCATTCAGAAAGCGGGCGCAGCAGTCGTGGACACGCTCGACCAGCTGAGCACCAAGGACATCAAGGACCCGGACATCGTGCGGCACGCCATGGCCGATACCATGCGGCGTATCCTCCACCGGCAGAGCCAGATGCGGCCGCTGGTACTCCCCGTCATCGTGGAAATCTAGGCTCGAGAGACAAGAAAAAGCGGGGGTCCGGATCAAGCGATCCGGACCCCCGCTCCGTTGGGTTCAAGGTCTACGCCTTACCAATCACCCTCCGTGTCGTACTCATCGCTCAACAAGAGGTAGTCGAAGAAATCGACGCTACCATCTTCGTTGATGTCAGCGGTCGGATCCCATGCCGAATCGCTCGGCGTGGTCTCGTAGGCTGCCGACAGGATCAGATAGTCGAAGAAGTCCACAAAGTTGTCTGCATTACAATCACCGGGGAGGAGATTGATGGTGCCGACGTTCGTGGCGACCGACGAGCTGATCGACTTGATGACCGATCGTGTCTTGTAGTGGTACGGGTAGTCGAGGAACAGCACCACGCGCTTGGCTCCGAAGACAACGTTCGGGATCGAGAAGTTACCCGAAGCGTCCATCGGCACGTAGTTCCAGCTTTCTACCTGGTCCCACCGATAGGATGGTGCCGTGCTTCCGATGCCGACCCAAATGTACCGACCGGCGAGCGGAGGAGCATTGCCGCCCTTGCCCACGAGATTGGCCCTCCCCGTCAACGTGACCGGCAGTGCGTAGCGTATGCCGTCCGTCGTGGCGTAACCGTATTGCGGGGCCAGGTTCTCTGCGGACACGGTGATGTCGTAGATGTGGTTCTGCACCAGTGACAGACCCGTCACCGTGTAGTTCCAATCGCGGACATCGCCAGTGGCGACGCGCACCCAACTGGTGATGTACGTCGCAGCTGTTCGATCGTAGATCAAGTACCACCAGGCGGCGACGCACATGTCTTCATCGGCGTGTGCCGTGAAGTGCAACTGCGAACCATTGCCCGTTACGATGCCGTCGTCCGTCGCGGTCATGCCGTTCGGAGGTGTATTGTCCCACGACCAAATTCCGTCGGTATAGCCGAACGTGTCGTATCCTTCAACGTTACGAGCAACCACCGTCACGTACACCTTAGTGTTCGCGGGCAGCGAAAGACCCGTAATCGTCTTATCGAAGCTTGTGGCAGTTGACGCGTTAAACACCCAGTCTTGGTAGTTGCCGGCACCCGGCGTACTTCCCACGCGAGTCCAATAACCTAAGATTGAGCTCTGCGAATCGTAGGAGTACGCAGTGACGTGCACTGACGAGGAGCTTTGCTGACAAGCACCGTCATCGTATGCGTCGCAGTAGTCAGGTGGAGAAGTATCCCTCTGCACCGTGATGTTTCGATAGACGTTTGAGCTATCGCCGGCATCGAGCCAGACGCTGCCACTGTCACCCTGTCGCCACATACCCGCGCTGACATCGTACACGCCGTACAATGGTGAGCTTGGGCCAATGAAGCTGAGAGACAGCCAGACGTTCTTGGTGCTTCCAGGAGTGATCGCCGCGGTCGTCAACTCTTGACCCATCTGGGGCCAGAGCCAGTTATCCGATGGATCTCGCAGGAGTCCCCAGAAGCCGCTTCCCGGTACGTAGTTCTGGCTACCGTAGTTCTTCACGTCATAAGACATGCGCCCGTAGCCGCCCCACCACCAGACGCCGCCATTGTAGGCGTCTACGCCAGCGTACAGTCCCAGTGTCGGACGATCGTTGCCCTGGCGCATGCCATGGGCCATCATTTGACCATTGAGCTGAGGACGAGCACCCCAACCACGGCCGTACCAACCGTTGTACCAATCCACGATGTTGTAGCATCGGTGGCCGCCGGTTGAGTAGTTCGCCATGATGTCACCGATGACACCCTGGTTGCCGCTCATCCAGTCGTACGCGTCTTGGTTGCCGTCGCTAATGTCGACAAGCATCGCGCACACAGGAGCTTCCGAGTCGTACCCAGAACTGTTGGTTGCGCCATCGCTGTTGCCATTGGCAACGCCGTCGCCGTCCCAGTTATTCTCCAGGTTAAACGAGATGAAGTTGCCCGGATTGTTGTCGTTGTAGGTTGGCTCGTTCTGGGTCATGATCATGAAGTACGAGCCGTACCCTTCTGACCAGGCTAGTGCTTGGTTATAGTGACCCAAGAAAGAGTGCCCTCCACCGGATCCAGGCGGGTAGTCCTGGTTGAAGATTGAGTCCATGTGGTGATGGCCGTACTCGTGGAGCACGACGTCAGGTGAAGTCCACTCAACTTCCTTGAGGTGTATCTTGTTGTCTGTGAACGCCGTGTAGTACGCACCGTCCGTGCCGCCGTTCTGCCAGAGCGCCTGGACGAATGAGGGCGTATGCCCCATATACAGGACCGACTGGGCCCAGCCCCGCGTCATGGCTTGGAGCACCGAGAAAGCTCGGTTGGAGGATCCATCGTTGATCTGCCAGCCGCCGGTGGCAACCGTTCCACCGTTCGTTGTCCACGGATAGCCGCCGACTCCGGCAGCGAACTCGGTACCACCGTAGTTCGTGACTTGAGTCGCCCCGTTGGTGGTGGTCCATTTAAGCGTGAAGTTTGTGTTCCCTGTTGTCGTTACAGTGATCGTATAGTTCCCCGCCGCGTCAACGATCGCGTTGCCGATCGAGGCGTTATCGCCCTGTCGGATGGCGAAGACCTGGGCACCGTAGGCGTTCTCCAATGAAGCTGTCGGCCCCATGGTTTTGAAGTTTCCAGTGACCGTCGTCGTCTGGGTGAACACCTGGCCGAAGTCGGGCGGTTGAATTTCATCGGCTTCCGGCAACGGATACAGGCGCGCATCCACCGGATCCGGTAGCTTGACGAAAGCTGGCACCGCCTGAACTTGCGCCTCAGTGGCCGCATTCAGGGGTGCGGGATTCGTTCGGCTTACGCGAACGCCATTTGCATCGGCTACGAAGTACAGGTCTTGATCTTGACCGTACGTGTAGCCTTCCATCTGGTAGCGAACCCGGGCGGTCACCTTGAAAGTGCCGTATCCCGGTAGAGTCACCGCTTGCTTGAACGAGCGCGCTTGCTCGGCAGCCTGCTTATCATCAAGCGTGGTGGCCGACCGCGGATTAAGCGCCGCTCCGCCTTCGGTGAACCACTCGATCGTGGCGTTGGATGCTTCACCGACGTTGAGCGCGTCGAACTGGAGCCGCATGGGCACCCCGATCGCGGCGTCATCGAGAAGCACGAGTTGAGTCTGAACAGGCGCAGTCGCTGCGCATGACTCGCCGATCCGAGCGTTGAGCTTACGAACCAGCGATTGAGCTAAAGGCGAGGCTTTTGCGGAGAGGTGGAAGTGACCACCTTCTTCCTTGCCCCAAGAACCCAAGGGTGCAGCGACGGCAAGCATCGTAGCAACCCAAAGGCCGGCGAACCTTCGACAAACCATAATTGACCTCCAAAGAAACGGGGACCCGACAAAGCATTTTTCCCGGGCGTCCCTTAGAATTCTAGGTTACAGCAGATTCGAGCGATTGCAAGCACTATTTACACCTTAATGTGAAAAAGCCCCCGTTGCCAGCAGGCAACGGGGGCAGTTTTTCAATGATCAGAACGACTTACCAGTCGCCGTCCTTCTCATAATTGTCGCTCAACAGGAAGTAGTCGAAGAGATCGACCGTGTTGTCCAGGTTGAGGTCTGCGTTGGTGTTGTATCCAGCGTCCCCGAGTGACTTCTCGTACGTGCCGCTAAGCACCAGGTAGTCGAAGAAGTCGCAGGAGTTGTCACCGTTACAGTCTCCGTTCAGGAGCGTAAAGGTGCCCGCATTGTAGTTCGCACCGGTCGGCAACGTTGCATTCTTCGTGCGCGTCATCCATCGGGCGACGTCACCCGGCAGAACCGCGATGCGCTTGCCTTCGAACCACGTATTGTCGGTGACAGTGAACACACCCGACGCATTCATGGGAACCAGTTTCCACTGATAGATTTGGTCCCACTTGCTGGTCGGCGATTGCGAACCAACACCCACCCACACGTTACGACCGTTGTACAGGCCCGCTGGCAAGCCAGGCATGACCACCTTACCGGTCAGTTGGTAAGGAATCGCGACGCGGATACCATTCGAATCGCCATAACCGAACAGGTTAGAGGCGTTCTCGGCCGCGACGTGAATGATGTACGTTCGACCGTTCACCAGGCTGAGGCCGGTGGCGGTGTAGTCCCAGTTGGTAACGTTGCCCGTTAGGACTTCGGTCCAACCGCGGACGACCGCGCCAGTCGTATCGTCTTCGATCCAGTACCACCACGAGGCAATGCAGCCGTTGGATTCAACCGCTGTCGAGACCCAGTGAAGCTGCGTGAGGCTGTTGGTGGTCGCGCCATCGTCGGTGCAGGTTACGCTCGTCGGAGCGGTCCCATCCTTTGCAAGGACGCCGTCACCGTTACCGATGGTGTAGTTGTAGTCCATGTTGTACGCCGCGACGGTCACGTAGTACTTCACGTTGAGCGCGAGGCTGAGCCCGGTCGCCGTGTAGTTCCAAGTGCTAATGTCGCCCGTAGCAACCCACGTCCAATCACGGATGTTGCCCGTACCCACCGCGGTACCGATTCGGTAGTAGAACCCACGGATGGAGCTCTCACTTTCGGTGGTGGTTGCGGTGAACGGCAAGCTCGTGAGGCTGTTTCCGCACACGCCGTCGTCGACGTTACAGAAGTCAGGACCGTCAGGATCGCGGACGACCGTGACGTTCTCAACCGTGTTCGTTCCCGGCTCTGCAGGGAGCAGGTTACGGAAGACCGCGCTGCTATCGTACTGACCCGCGGTCAGCGTGAACGCACCGATCAGATCTTCATTGGGGAAGACCTGCGTGGTGGTCTCATAGAGTGCGTTCGTGGCACCCGAAGCGAGCGACCCGGCACCCTCAAAGCCGATCTGCGATCCGCCGTCGTGATCGTTGTTACCAGGACCACGCAGCCAGACCCACAGCGAGTTGTAGGCCACGTTCTGCGAACCATAGTTGCGCGCAGTGTACGAACCGCGGCCGTAGCCAGCCCAATACCAGGTACCGGCGTACTTATCCATACCCGCCGAGAGTCCGAGGACCGGTCGGCTGGCAACCTGCTTCATACCATGAGTCATGGCTTGGCCATAGACCTTAGGCAAATATGGCTGGTTGCGGACGGAGAATCCGTCGATCCATTCTTGAATCTCGTACACGTTGTGGCCCGCCGGGTTGTAGTTCTGAAGAACATCTTGGCCAGGGCCGCCGCCAAACGTCGAATAGTCGTAGGTGTCGGAGAAGCTATCGAACAGGTCCGCCATGTAAGCACAAACTGCCGACTCGGTATCGTAACCGAGGGCGTTCGAGGTGCCGTTGTTGTTCCCGTTCGGGGTGCTGTCGCCATCCCAGTTCTCTTCGAGGTCGAAGGACCACGTGTTGGTCGGGTTGTTGTTGTTGTAGGTCAGCTCGTTCTGAACCTGGATCATGAAGTACGAGGCGTACCCTTCGGTCCAGGCCAAGTTCACGTTGATGTGATCGAGGAACCCGTGCGCGCCACCTGTGTTGGGTGGCCAGTCCGTCATGCTGTTCGACGAATTCTGGTGGTGATGACCGTACTCGTGAAGAATGACGTCCGGCGAGAAGAAGTGATCCTGTCGGAGTTGAATCCGAGTCAGATCATAGAATGCGCCACCAGTCGTACCGTTCTGCCACTTGGCTTCGCAGTACACGGCGTCGTGGCCTAGCGTGTAGTTCGATTCCGCCCAGCCACGGCTAAGCTCTCGATTCACGTAGAATGCGCGATTGTAGTTATTGTCGTCGTAGTTCCAGCCGCCCGAGTCCACGGTTCCGCCGTTGATGACGAACGAGCTGAAGTAGCCGCTCTGATAGTCGGCCAGCGCGTCGGTCTTACACGCGGTTCGCGAGTTGCGAGCACGCAGGCGAAGCTTACATGTTGTCGCCCCCGCAGTCGTGACATCCCCGGAGTAGTTACCGTTGATGTCTATGATAAACGTGGCGAGTACGGCATTATCCGAACTGCGCACGATATCCACCGCGCCACCATACGCGCCGACGAAGTTGTTCAGCGGGCCGCGAACGACGAGGCTACCGGTGACGGTCGTAGTGACCGTACCAAAGAGCGTGTCTCCGGGGACCTCGATCTCATCGGCCGGGATTGGCCGGAGACCTGCGGTCGGTTCAGGCTGAACGATTTCCAGGCCCGTGTTCGGCTTGGGAACCGTTCCGATCGCGCCAGTCGGTAGGACTGCCGGATCCTTGTCAAGCACCTGAATGTCGCCACCGCTCACTACAAACCAAACCGACTTGGTTTGGGCGTAGCTGCTGGTGCCTTGAGCGATGGTTGCCGTCGCCGACACTTTGTACGTGCCGTCTCCGGGAATCACCAGACCGTTGTTGAACGTGTAAGCACGTCCCTTCTCGGCAGTGCCGGAATCGGTCGCACCCGCGCGCGAGAGCCGAGCGCCGCCCGTAGCGGACCAGCGCACGGTGGCGTACTTGAAATCGCCAGCGTTCAGGAAATTGTAAGTCAAAGCCAGTTCCCTGCCGATCGCAGGGGTACTGCCCAAAATGAGTTCTGACTCGATCGGTGCGAGCGACTCGCAACCGACTTCGAGTGATCGATCCGCCAACTTGTTTGCCAACCGCGACGCGAGCTTCCCGGCTCCCGGTGCCACAAAGACGTCGTACTTCGTGAGTACGTCACCCGGGTGATCGCCGTAAACTGCGCCGATTTGCGCATTTGCTCCCATTGCGGCTAGACAAGCAAGAAGCGAGAATCCTATGCGGATTTTCCAACTATGCATCATGACCTCCATACATCAGCGCTCCACCTGTTATCCATGCTGGCAGAGCACACCACATTAGGATAGCGCAGCTTTTGCAGTTCTGGCAGGTTTTCTCTGTTCAATCCCGAAAATTGCTGCGAAATGCGTAAAAGTTTCAATGGTCAACGTCGCGCAAATAGAAGAGGCCGTGCTCCATCGCTGGGGCCCGACCTCACTCAATGCTCAGAGAACGGTTAGCGACGCGGTCGGAACCGCGCGTTCACGTCTTCAGAGGACTTCTTTGGAAACTCGGTTGGCGTGCTTGGCGCGGGTTCGCTGGAGAACGATTCCGTCACCGCGCGATCCGAAGGTCCACGATCTCGATCGCGTCCTCCGCGTTCGCCGCCACGGTCTCCTCGATCGCCGCCTCGGTCTCCTCGATCACGGCCACCCCGGTCTCCCCGGTCGCCACCGCGATCACGTCCGCCTCGGTCGCCCCGATCTCGGCCGCCACCGCGTCGGTCGCCGCCACGGTCGCTCGGGGTCGGCTTGGTGTTCGGATCAGCATCCTCGTTTCCGGCCAGCATCTCAAGCGACTGACCAAGACCCAGGGCGGTCAGGTTGACGCGGCCCATCGAGTCGACCTCGATGACGCGAACGTTCACCGAGTCGCCCATATTGAGCGCATCGTCTGGACGTCGGATCGGCTTGGTCGTGATGAGTTCGGTCGGGATCAGACCTTCCTTGCCCGGCAGGTACTCCACCATCGCGCCACGGCCCATCAGTCGAGTGACCTTGACGTTCTCGAACAGTGCGCCAACCTCTGCAGTCGCGGTGATCGCCTTGACCGCATCGATTGCAGCCTTGGCAGCCGTGCCTTCGGTTGCAGCGATCAGCACTCGACCATCCTGCTGGATGTCGATCTGAGCGCCCGTTTCGGAGGTCAGCTTGCGAATCGTCGCACCGCCAGGACCGATGAGTGCACCGATCTTGTCCGGGTTGATCTGAACGGTGGTTACGCGTGGTGCGTTGTCGTTCATCTCTGCACGTGGCTCGCTCAGCTCGCCTTCCATCACGTCGAGAATGCTCATGCGAGCTTCGTTGGCCTGATCCAGCGCGGACGCAAGCACCGAGTCGGGGATACCATCGAGCTTCGTGTCGAGCTGCAGGGCGGTGATACCCTTGCGAGTACCCGCGACCTTGAAGTCCATGTCGCCGCAGAAGTCCTCCATGCCCTGGATGTCGGTGAGGACCTTGAAGACCTTACCGTCGGACATGAGGCCCATCGCGATACCGGCAACCGGTGCCTTGATCGGAACACCCGCATCCATGAGCGCCAGAGTCGAACCGCAGACGCTCGCCATGGAGGTCGAACCGTTCGATTCGAGCACTTCGCTGATGAGCAGAAGCGTGTACGGGAACTCAGGATCGTCGAACGGCAGCACCGGGATGAGGGCGCGCTCTGCGAGGGCACCATGACCGATCTCGCGTCGGCCAGGGCCGCGCATCGGTCGCACTTCGCCCACCGAGTACGGCGGGAAGTTGTAGAAGTGCATGTACCGCTTGTCGCCCACGTCTTCCAGGCCGTCCATGGTCTGCGAGTCGCTCGGCATACCCAGCGTCAGAACGGTGAGAACCTGAGTCTGACCGCGGGTAAAGAGGCCGCTGCCGTGAACCTTTGGCAAGAGACCGGCACAGGCTTCGAGATTGCGCAGGTCGCGCAGACCACGGCCGTCCGGACGCTTGTCATCGGAGAGGATGTTCTTGCGAACCGTGTCCTTGATGACCTTGTCGACGGCTTCCGGAAGCTGTGCGATCACCGCATCGTTGCCCGCATACTTAACCTTGTACTCGGCGACGACTTCCTTCAGAAGATCGCTGAGTGCAGATTCGCGAACAGCCTTGTCGGGGTTCAGGATGGCGCTCGAAATCTTCTTGCCGCTGCCCTTCTCGATCTCCTTGATGAGATCCTTATCAATTTCGTGCAGCTTGACTTCGCGCTTGGCCTTACCGGCCTTCTTGGCAAACTTTTCAAACTCGGTGCAGATGACCTTAATGGCATCGTGAGCGAGTTTCAGCGCCTTGGCCATGGTCTCTTCGCTGACTTCGTTCGCGCCCGCTTCGACCATCGAAATGGCACCCTTGTGGCCGGCGACGACGAGGTCGAGGTCAGAAACCTTGATCTGCTCGATCGACGGGAACAGGATGAATTCGCCGTCGATGAGACCGACGCGAGCGGCACCAATGGGGCCATTGAACGGGACGTCGCTGACCGCAAGCGCGGCGCCAGCAGCGTTGATCGCCATCACGTCGGGTGGGCAGTTTTGGTCCACCGCCAGAGTCATCGCGATGACTTGCAGATCATGACGCAGGCCTTTCGGGAAAAGCGGTCGAACAGGGCGATCGATGAGTCGGCTGACGAGGATCGCCTTCTCGCTCGGTCGGCCACCGCGCTTCATGAATCCGCCGGGAATTTTGCCTACGGCGTACTTGCGCTCTTCATAGTCGCAGACGAGCGGGAGGAAGTCGATCCCTTCGCGGGGATTTTCGGACATGGTAGCCGACGCAAATACGACGGTTTCGCCCATGCCGAGGAGTACAGCGCCGCCTGCTTGTTTCGCGACGCGGCCAGATTCGATGCTGAAGGTCTTGCCTCCAACCTCGAACTCGTGGTTGTGAATCATAGGAGCCTCCTACTTAACGAGGCTTGACTTCGCGGATACCGAGCTTGCTGATGAGTTCGCGATACTTGGCAATATCCTTGGATCGCAAATAGCCTTCCAATCGTCGTCGACGACCGACCATGAGCAGAAGCCCGCGGCGGCTGTGGAAGTCCTTCTTGTGGGTTCGCAGATGGTCCGTAATCTGAAGAATCCGCGCTTGAAGAATAGCGATCTGCACCTCAGCGGAGCCGGTATCGCCGTCTTTGGTCGCGTGATCCGTGATCACTTTCGATTTAATCTGCTTGTCCAATGGCATTTCGGTAATTAAAGTTGCTCGGTCAGAGCCTAGTCCTGTGGTTTCTTAATTGCGTTGATGAACGTCTGCACGGCTAGGTCTCATTTGCCGCTCTAAGCAGCCTTCCTCAAAAGGCTCCGTACAACGGCAGACTCTGGCCCGCACTGGCAGACGCCTCATGGTACCCGGATCACCAAACCAAGTCAAGGGTTCGCCACCGAGGTCGCTTGGGTGTGATACCCTATCCGGATGCGCACCGCCGTCATCGGAACCGGGAGTTGGGGGACTTCCTTGTCGGTCTTGCTCGCTCGGAACGGACACGATGTCACGCTCGCAGGCCGAGATCCCGAAGAAGTGAGCATGGTCGCGCACGCTCGGGAGAACTTGCGCTACCTCCCCGGATTCGTGATACCGGACGGGGTGACGTCCACCCTTGTATCTGAGCTCGAAAACGGCTTCGATGCGTGGATCATCGCGGTCCCCTCAGGCGCAGTGGGTGAGGTCCTACCGCATATCACAGACCCCGAACCGGTCGTGGTGCTCGCCAGCAAAGGGCTTGAGCCGGGCACCGGACGACCACTTTCGGCCGTTGTCGAAGAGCACCTCGCCGGCCGGGGATCGGTCGCCGCCCTCAGCGGCCCGAACCTGGCGATCGAACTCATGAAGGGGATCCCGACCGCCACGGTGATCGCCAGCCGAGACGAGGCCGTGGCAGAGCGTCTGGCAGGCGCGTTCAACTGCCGCAGTCTACGGGCCTATCTGAGCGCAGACGTGGTGGGCGTGGAGATGGCGGGTGCGCTGAAGAACATCTTCGCCATCGGAGCCGGGATGTCCGATGGGCTGGAGTTCGGAGACAACACCAAGGGCGCGCTCGTCGCGCGGGGGCTGCTGGAGATGACCCGTCTCGGTGTCATGATGGGAGCCCAAGTGGAGACGTTCTTCGGCATCGCCGGGGTGGGGGACCTTTTCGCCACTGCTAACAGCAAGCTCAGCCGCAACTACCGGTTGGGGGTGTCTTTGGCCAAAGGCCAGACACTGGAGCAGGCGCTCGAAGAGCTCGGCCAAGTCGCCGAGGGCGCGGCGACCGCCCAAGCCGCCGCCGTGCTCGCGCGCCGGAACGGAGTCCCGGTTCCGATCATGGACATGATCGATTCGGTGATCCGCGGCAAGCTCTTACCCCGCGACGGAGTCGCGATGCTCATGGATCGGATGCCCAAGCGCGAAGGCTGGGAGACCGTGGACCTCGCGAGCTTGAACTAGTTGATCCCAATGACGGAGGCAGTTCGTCTTGAAGGCTGTTATGCTGCGCATCCACGACCGATCACCGCACCTCCTCGCCTCTCCCGGCATCGTTGGGGTCGATGAGGCCGGGAGAGGGCCGCTTGCGGGCCCGGTGGTTGCGGCGGCGGTACTGCTGCCCGAGCGGTTTGACCTCCGAGGGTTAAACGATTCGAAGAAGCTCAGCGCGGAACAGCGCGCCGCGCAGTTCCATCGGCTGAAAGCGGATGCCTGGATCGCGTGGGCGGCGGTCGATGCGGGCGAGATCGACCGGCTGAATATCCTTCAAGCGACGTTCGAGGCGATGCGACGCGCGATCGCCGAGTTGGGCGGACGGGCGACCGAGGTCATCATCGACGGCGACCGGACGCCCCCTGGCTTGACGATGCCCGCGCACCCCATCGTGAAAGGTGATGCCAAGTACGCCACCATCGCTGCCGCGAGCATCGTCGCAAAGCACGTTCGCGATGAGCTCATGATCCAATACTCCGTCCAGTACCCGCGCTACGGGTTCCACAAGCACTACGGCTACCCTACTCCCGAGCACTTGTCCGCGCTCCAGTTACACGGTCCGTGCGCCATCCATCGGCGGAGTTTTGCACGCGTGCGCGAGCTTGTCGAGCAGCCATGCCTCACCCTCGAAAGCTAGGGACCGAAGCAGAAGACCTTGCCGCCCACTATTTGGCCGACAAGGGCATGACCGTCCTGAAACGGCGCTACAAGTCGGGCGCTGGCGAGGCGGATCTCGTGGCCTTGGACGGCCAGACGCTGGTCTTTGTGGAAGTAAAGTCGACTCGAAGCGCGACGACCCAGCCGGAAGCGCGAGTCACAGGGGACAAAGTCCGGCGGTTGACGGTGGCGGCCCACAGGTACATCGCGGAGACCGAGTTCAGTCCCGACGCAGTTCGATTTGACCTTGTAACGGTAACACCGGACGGTATCAATCACATCGCGGGCAGCTTTTGGGGTTCGGACACCGACCGCTAGCATTGGGCGAGCCCCCTCAACATCAAGAAAGAGGAGGCTCGGCGGGGATTCGTTAAGCCGTTTCGACGTCATCCGGGACGACGAAGCGGTTTCGCTGGTAGTTCGCGGGCTGGACCGGTGGTGCAGCGGGAGTCGGAGGTGCCTGCACGGGGGGCATGCCCGCTTGCACCGGGGGCATCTCCATCGGGACGGGTACCGGAGCATCCGGCGTCTTGCCCTTCATGCCGAGACGAGCGCGGAACCCACCCGACTTTGTCGGCTGCTTGGTCTCAAATCCCTTGCGAAGCGCGGCATCGTCCTGTCGCTTGCGACCGAACAAGCCACCCTTGGGGGCTTCAGCGACCGCAGGCGGCGGAATCGCAGCCGCATCTTCGGTGGGCAAACCGGCGTGCTTACGCTTCGCGAAATCCCACTCACCCACGGTTTCCTCCGCGAGCTCTTGCGTGCCCAACTGCTGACCCAGCTCCTTGAGCCAGTCGGTCGGCTGAGTCTCAGAGTCTTGCGGCTCAATGGCGGCTGCGGTTGGAGCATCGACGGGTGGGACCGTAGGCGCAACCGGAACGACAGGGGCGATCGGCGCGACAGGAGCTAGCGATTCGGGCTTAGGCGGAACGTACGCTTGCGGTGCCTCTTGCGGGGCGACCGGAGTCGGCGCAGGGGCGGCCATGGCTGGGGGCATCGGGACGACCGGAGCCGGGGCTGGGGCGGGGGCAGGCCCAGCCTGCGGGGCAGGCGCTGCGCTCGCTCGTTCGGCAGCTTCAAATCGGGCAGCGATCTCGTCGGCGGTTGGACGCGCGGCAGGCTCGGAAGCAGGCTTGACGGCGGGTGCCGCAGGTCTCGGTGCCTCGCCACGCTCTTCGGCCTCGAAGGCAGCCGCGATTTCGCTGGGAGTTTGAGGACGTGGAGCTGGTGCGGGAGCAGGCGCGTCCGCAGGACCTGGGACCATGCTCTCCGGCTTCGGCGGCGTGTAGCCAGGCGCGGGTGCGGCGGGGCGGGTCTCGGCAAGGCTCGGTGGCTTCGGCAAGACAAACTCGCCTGAAGTCTTGGCCTCCTCAAATTGGCTCAGGAGATCGGCAGCCGACTCGGGAACCGGGGTGACCTTCTGCATTTGGATCGCCTCGCCCAAGGTGCGGGGTGCGCCCGGAACCGCCGGTGCGGGAGCAGGAGCTGCGGGCTTGGGAGCTTCGACGGGCTTGAGTGCCTCGGCGAAAGCGGGATCGGCAGCCAGCGCAGGCTTCGGTGCCTCGGCGACCGGTTGCGGCGCGAAAGCGGCAGGCTCGACTGGCTTCGGTACGACCGGAGCAGGAGTCTGAACAGCGGCGGGCTCGACTGGCTTCGGTACGACCGGAGCAGGAGTCTGAACAGCGGCGGGCTCGACTGGCTTCGGTACGACCGGAGCAGGAGTCTGAACAGCGGCAGGCTCGACTGGCTTCGGAGCAACCGGAGCGGGAGTCTGAGCAGCGGCGGGCTCGACCGGCTTCGGAGCAACCGGAGCGGGAGTCTGAACAGCGGCGGGCTCGACGGGCTTGGGAGAAACCGGAGCAGGAGGCGCGGCAGCAGCAGGTTCAACTGGCTTCGGAGCAGCCTTCGGCGTATCGGCAACAACGGGTTCAGCTGCCTTCGGTACCACCGGTGCGGGCGTCTGAATCGCGGATGGCTCAACCGGCTTCGGGGTGACAGGCGCGGGCTTGGGCGCGGCAGTCTCCTTCGACTCGGTAAACATGCTTGTCGCGAGCGGCGCACCGGCCGATTTCTCGGACACGACGTCCACATCTTCGGCGGATTTGATGAAGTTCACCGACGGGGTCGCCGACGCAGCGGGCTTTGCGGCTGCTTCAGGCTCGGCAACGGCCTCGGCCGCCTCCGCCTTCTCGGCTTCTTCAATCGCTTGATTCAACAATTCGCCCAGGTCAATGAGGCTTCTTGCAATGCGCTTACCCAGCGGGTGCGACGCTTGCAATGCCGAGGGGGCAAGCAAAGCAGCCAAGAAAAACCACTCAGGTCCGGCTCCGAAATTCTTCTTTTCCATACAGCTGTCCCTGATCCCAGTACCTTTCTCAGGTTCCCGAGATCACTTTTTACTGTTATCGGCTGTTAGACGACCACACCTTCAGCATTAACTTTAGGTTTTGGCTCAAAAAGGAAGCGGATACTCAAAAGGATCGCCCCAGTCGTGATACATGCGTCTGCAAAATTGAATACCGGGAAGTCGATGATCCGCAACCAAAACATGTCGGTCACTTTGCCCAGCCAAAGACGGTCGATGAGATTCCCTACCGCTCCGGAAGCGAGCATGGCCATCGAGCATTGCGTAAGCAATGTCTCCCGCGGGTTCTTGAAACAGTAGCGGAAGCAAAGCCCCGTAATGAGTAGTGCCACCGGGGCAAAGAATACGCCACCCCCTTGAGCGAGCCCAAACGCGATTCCGCGATTGTACGTCAGCGTGATCTCGAAGATGCCCGGCCAGGGTCCGTGGGTCGATTGGTACAAATCTAGACTCCCGCGAACGTACGCTTTGATCGCCTGGTCAACGGCAAGGAGAATCGCGAACACCGTCAGCACGAAACTGGGCGAGTACGATTTTCGGACGGGGGTCGGCTCACTCATGCGAAATGTAACTCGGAAACGGCTTTGGCATCGCGCGCGGACAAGTTAGCGCTTTCGCCATTCTTGAGCGTGACGGCCTGTACATCCGGACGTCGAACGCGACTGCGATCGCATTGAAGATACTCGCTCGCACGGAACTCAATACGGGCATCTTGCACCAACCATTCAACGCCACTCATCTTGAAATAGTTCGGAAGATCGTCACCAAACGAAGCAAGCAAGTCGGCCGCATCCTGGGTGACCCCCAACCGCACTATCACGTCTTGCGAGTTCTTCGGCAATTCCTCGGACTTGGACGCATCGAGCGCCGCAAAGACTTCGCCCCGCAGTTCAAGCAGTTGGGCGAACCGAGTCTGGATCGCATTGCCGCCGATCTCTTCGATCCGTGCTTCGCTGGGCCGTTCAAGAGTCTCCATATGGACCGACGGCAGCCGATTCGGGATCGGCAGTCGCCCATAGACTTCCTCAGCCGTGTGGGCAAGGATCGGCGCGAGGAGCTTGACGAGGCGCACAAGGACGTACAGGCTTGCCGCCTGCGCGCTCTGCCGCGACGGCCACTGGGGCCCGTCGCAGTACATCCGATCTTTGATCGCGTCCAGGTAAAAGCGACTCAATTCGACCGCACAGAAGTTGTGCACAGCTCGGGTGACAGCGGCGAAATCGTACCGCTCGTACGCGTCCATGCAGTCCGCAACCAGTAAATCGGTCTGCTCCATGACCCAGATGTCCAGGTCGTGTGTCGCGGCTGCGCCCGAATCCACGGAAAAGCCTTCGAGGTTGCCGAGCAAGAACCGCATCGTATTTCGAACCGATCGGTAGCTCTCGCCCGCTTGCCGGAAGATGTTTTCTCCAAAGCGCACGTCGTCTTGGTAGTCCACGCTCGCCGCCCAGTAGCGGAGCACGTCGGCACCGGCGGTATTGCACGCCTCGACCGGGTCCACCACATTGCCCTTGCGCTTGGACATCTTTTCCATCTGCTCGTCGAGCACCATGCCGTGGGTGACGACCTGGCGGTATGGAGCTCCGTCGCGACACGCCGTGCCCAAGATAAGCGAGGCGTTGAACCATCCCCGATGCTGGTCGCTCCCTTCCAGATACAGGTCAGCGGGCCAGTGATCTTTCCAGCGAGGCTCAACATTGCCCTCCAGCACGCACAGGCTGGTCGAACCACTGTCGAACCACACGTCGAAGACGTCCGTCTCTTTCGTGAATTCAGTCTCGCCCGTCTCAGGGTGCTTGAAACCCGCGGGCAGGATTTCGCTCGGTTCGCGAACGAACCATGCGTCGCTACCTTCGGTCTCCACCAGCTTGGCGACTGCTTCGATCGCCACGGAATCCAGCACCGGTTGACCACTCTTCTTGCCGTAGAACACCGGAATGCCGACACCCCACGGGCGCTGGCGCGAGATGCACCAATCGGGTCGGCCCTCGATCATTGAGCCGATCCGGTTCTTTGCATTGGCCGGGTACCACTGCACCGTCTCAATCTCACGCAGCATGGTCTTGCGCAGATCGCCTTCGTCCATGCTGATGAACCACTGCTCGGTGGTGCGGAAGATAACGGGCTGCTCGTCACGCTCGGCGTGCGGATACGTGTGCTCGTAGTCCGATACGGCTAGCAAGGCACCCGACTCCTTGAGGTTTTCAATGATCGGCGGCACCGCCTTGGCGTAGTACAGCCCTGCAAACGGGCCTGCCTCGTCGGTCAATATGCCCTCGCCATTGACGGGGCACAAAATGGGCAGGTTGTGCTTGAGTCCGGTGATGAAGTCCTCGCGACCGTGACCCGGAGCCGTATGGACCACGCCGGTGCCGTCTTCGGTGGTGACGTAGTCGGCGGTCACGGCTCGCGACGCTCGATCCAGGAACGGGTGCTGGAAGGTGACGTCGGTGACGTCTTCACCCGGAATCACGGCCAACTCTTGGTAGTCCGTGATCCCGATCGCCGCCATGGTTCGTTCGGCCAACGACTGGAGCACCAGATAGTGCCTATCGCCGGCTCGCAGCACTGCGTACAGATACTCTGGATGGAACGCGCATGCCACGTTCGCGGGCAACGTCCAAGCCGTCGTCGTCCAGATGATGGTGTGCAGGCGGGGGTAATGCGCGAACCGATGGTGGGGGTCGTCTTTCAGCTCGAAGGCGACGTAGATCGCCTTCGAAGTGACCGTCTTGTAGACGATCTCAGTGTCGGCAAGCGCGGTGCGGCTGGTCGGGCTCCACAGCACGGGCCGCAACCCCTTATAGATCAGATCTCGGGCCACCGCGCGCGCAAACACGCGGACGATCTCGGCTTCGAACCGATAGTCCATCGTCGTGTACGGACGGTCCCACATGCCGAAGATCCCCAGACGCTGAAACTGCTCGGTTTGGACGTCGATGTAGCGCGCCGCATGCGCGCGGCAACGCTGACGGAGTTCGACGATCTCGGCCTTGAGCCGGTTAATGAGCGTCTGCTCACCCGGCTTTTCGGCGAAGCCCAGCCGCTGCAGCGCCACCGGATCGGACTTGACCTCTTCGGCCCACGCACGGAGGACAGCCGTCTCAATCGGCAGACCGTGGTTGTCGTAACCGGGCACGTAGGGACAACGGAATCCCATGAGCGAACGGCTCTTCAAGACGAAGTCTTTCAGCAGCTTGTTCAGCGCCGTGCCGTTGTGGATGGGCCCGTTCGTGTACGGCGGTCCATCGTGGAGCACGAAGGATTTGGCGTCCTTGCGGCTCTCCTGCAAAAGGTTGTAGATCTGAATCTCGGCCCAGCGGCGCTGCAACTCGGGTTCGCGCGTGGCCAGGTCCGCCTTCATCGGGATGGTGAAGTCGGCATTGGGGAGATTCAGAGTCTGCTTCCAGTCCATGGGAAGCTGGCAGTTTACCTGGCAGCCTGCTTCGGGCCTGGGTTAGACCGTGATGGCGTCCGCACCGATATAGGGTCGCAGCGGCTCGGGGATGCGGATTCCGAACCCCGGCTCTGCGTACTGCTCCACAAGGGTGGCGAACAGACGCGGACATGCGAGTCCAGATCCATTCAGCACGTGCACGAATTCGGGCGATTCACCCTGTCCACGGCGGAACCGAATGTTGGCGCGGCGGGCTTGGAACGTCTCGAAGTTCGAACACGACGAGACTTCCAAGAACTTTTGCATGCCCGGCGACCAGATCTCGATGTCGTAACACTTCGCGTTGCTAAAACTCATCTCCGGGCCGCAAAGCAACACCACGCGGTAGTGGATTCCCAGCGCTTGGAGCACGCTCTCCGCATCCTCCACCATGCTTTCGAGTTCGTCGTAGCTGTTCTCAGGCAAAGCCAGCTTCACGAGTTCGACCTTATCGAACTGGTGGACTCGCTGAATGCCACGCGTGTCCTTGCCCGCGGCTCCAGACTCGCGTCGGAAGCACGCGCTGTAAGCGGCCATCCGCAATGGCAGCTGGGACACTTCCAGGATCTCGTCCCGATACAGATTCGTGACCGGAACCTCGGCGGTGGGGATCAAGAAGAGGTCGTCATCGACCCGATACAGGTCTTCCTCAAACTTCGGCAATTGGCCGGTTCCGTACAGGCTCGCTGAATTGACAATGTACGGGGGAAAGATCTCGCGGTAACCACGCTGCAGCGTCTGGTGGTCAATCATGTAATTGAACAGGGCACGCTGTAGCCGCGCACCCCAACCCGTGTAGACCACGAAGCCGCTCCCGCTGATCTTCGAAGCGCGCGGTAGGTCCAGCATGTCGAACTGCTCGGCCCACACCCAGTGAGGCATGGGCTCGTGATCAAGTTGAGCGGGCTCGCCCCATGTGCGCACCACGACATTGTCGTTCTCATCCTTGCCAGCAGGCACCGAGTCGTGCGGCAGATTTGGGAACGAGTAGTCGAGATGCTTGAGCTGCGCTTCAAGCTGACGCTCCTGCTCCTCAAGCTCTTTGATGGTGGATTTCAAGCTGGCCGTCTGTGCCTTGGCGGCTTCCGCCTCGTCGCGCTTGCCTTGGCCCATGAGCTGACCGATGGTCTTGCTGATTTGGTTCGACTCCTGATTCTTCGAGTCCAGTTCGTGTTTGGCGACGCGCCACGCATCGTAGGTGGTTTGCCACTCGGAGAGCGGGATCGCGATCCCCTTTTTCGCGGCGCCGGCGGCCACTTGATCGGGGTGTTCTCGAAGCAGTTTTCGGTCCAGCATCGTCAGAGAATGTACCTGCTCAGGTACAACCCGAGTCGCCCATGAGGCTCTTCGACACCCACTGTCACCTCTACACCGAATCGGCCCTTCCGGATGCCGCTGCGGCTATCCATCAGGCGAGCGAGGCCGGCGTCGACCGGCTGACAGTCATCGGGATCGATCTGGAGACAACCCGGCAGGCCATCGCGATGGCCGACCGGTTCCCGGGAGTCTACGCCACCGCCGGATGGCACCCAAACCACGCGGCCACATTCACTCCAGACGTATTTCGCGAGCTACAAGAGCTCGCGCGGCACCCCAAGGTTGTCGCGGTCGGCGAGTGCGGGCTCGACTTCCATTGGGACTACGCGACTCTGGAGCAACAGATTCACTGCTTGGACGTTCAGCTGGATTGGGCGGAGAGCAGCGGACTGCCGGTCGTGTTCCATTGCCGCGAAGCCGTTGATGCGCTGATTCAGCATCTTCAGAAACGGAACTGGACGCATGCGTGCGTGTGGCACTGCTTCTCAGGCAACGAAGCTCAGGCCGAGGTGGTTCTACAAATGGGTAGCTACCTGGGTGTCGATGGGCCCGTGACCTTCCCGAAATCGGAGCTCACGCGAGTCGTCTTCGCGAAGGCACCACGAGATCGCGTTTTGTTAGAAACTGATGCGCCATACCTTGCGCCCGTGCCCATGCGCAGCAAGTCAAATCATCCCGCGTACTTGGTCCACGTGAACGACAAAATCGCCGAACTGTGGTCCGTCACTCCCGCCGAGTCGGCTAGAATCACTACGGCCAATGCGATGCGTTTCTATCGGCTGGAGGATGAGTCTGTGCGCCCTGATGGGGCTGCCACTGGCCAGCCGCATGGCCACAGCGCAGGCCCCGATCACGACCGGTGAACACTCTCTCTTAGAGCGTGCGGTGCAGCCGCACCGCGAGAAGATTCTCCTCGTGCCGCTGGACGATCGGCCAGCCACCACCCAGTTTGCCCAGATGATCGGTGCGATCGCCAACGTCCAGGTCGATACGCCCCCGGCCGATATGCTCGGGCGGTTCGTGGTTCCGGGCCAGCCCGATGAGATCCTACGCTGGATGGCAACCCAAGACCTCGGCGCATACCAATCGGTGATCGTGAACACCGAGATGATCGCCTACGGCGGCCTCATTGCCTCTCGAACGGACTCTACAGCGTACGATGCGGCAATCGTGCGGTTGCGGCGGTTGTGGGGTCTGCGCAAGGCCAACCCCGGCACGAAGTTTTACGCTTTCACTTCGATCCAGCGCATTGCACCCACGGCCCTCTCCACGAACGCCAACTGGCGAACGGCCCTCAGCGACCTGGTGATCCTCAAGTCTTCGATTGGCGGCAAGCCCACCCCGAAGCAGGTGGACCGAGCTCGCGCATTGCGAGATCGGATTCCGAGTGGCGCGGTCGAGCAGTACTACGCGACGCGCGACCGGAACCACCGAGTCCAGCAGGAACTCTTGCGGATGGTGGCGGCCAAGGCGTTTGACTACATGGTCCTCGGCCAAGACGACGCCCAGCCAGTCGGCCCCCACAGCGGAGAAAGTCGGCGTCTGCAATCGCTCGCGGATCGGCTGAAGGTCAATGACAAGGTCTATTTCTGCGAAGGGATCGACCAGCACAGCAACGTATTGGTGTGTCGGTCGTTGCTCGCCGAGCACGGCTGGTCCCCCCGGGTCCGAGTCGTCTTCGCCGATTCGATCGGCAAAAACAAGATTGCTCCGTACGAGTCGGATCACGTAGAAAACAGCCTGCTTGATCAGCTTGAGGCGAGCGGGGCGCGGGCCGCACGCGGCGACGAGTCTGCCGAGTTTTCGCTCTACGTGAACACGCCTGACCCACGGCCCGACCACTTCGAGCAGTTTCTGAACCAGATGATCGACGAAATTGACCAGGGATTCCCGGTCGCGGTTGCCGACATCAACCTGGGCTACACAGGGACTGGCGACCCGCGTCTCTTTGATGCGTTGCAGCAGACCGGGCGCTGGATGAAGTTGCTCGCCTATGCAGGATGGAATACCGCGGGGAACACGATGGGCACGACGATCCCTGCCGCGACGGTGTACCTGTTGGCGCGGCGATTCGATGCGGACCCACTGGCGCGAGAGCTCAGCCAGCGCGCGTTCCTCCTGCATCGGATGGTCAACGACTTCGAGTACCACCGCTTCGTCCGGCCCGAGGCGTACGCCCTCCAGCGGCAGATGGGAGTTGAAAAGGAAGAGACATACGGGACCGCGTTTGACGCGCTGAACAGCTTCGTCCGCCGAGACATGACCCAGCGAGTGATGTCCGCATTCAATAGCCAGTTTCTGGGCAAGCGGTTCTTCGCCGACACCAAGGAGTACGAGATCGGGGGTATTCGCGGGCTCTCGGTTGACCTTCCTTGGCCACGTGCCTACGAGGTCCGGATCGGGTTCCAGTTGGTCGCGCACGAGGCATCTGAGCGATGACCCCTGGCGAGCGTGGTTTTCTGGCGTACGCCTTTGACCTGGAAGTCGGCAAGCGCCATGCCTGTGTTTATGTGCCGCCCTCGTGGGATGGCAAGAGTCCGATGGCGACGATCTTGTACTTGCACGGTCGGGGGGAATCGGGGACCGATGGCTTGCGGCAGATCCTGATTGGGCTTCCGTCGGCGATCATCGATGCGAGCCACCGCTGGCCGTTCATG
This sequence comes from Chthonomonas sp., assembly GCA_016788115.1. Classification (NCBI taxonomy): domain Bacteria; kingdom Bacillati; phylum Armatimonadota; class Chthonomonadia; order Chthonomonadales; family Chthonomonadaceae; genus Chthonomonas; species Chthonomonas sp. The sequence goes on from JAEURR010000003.1 coordinate 379,095, forward strand.
GTCATTGCACCGCAGAAGCCGGATATGGACGCGGAGTGGTTTGACCAACGCGGGTGGCTGGACATGATGCTGGAATGGGCCGAGAAGCGCTGGCCGAGCGATCCCCACCGTCGGTACTTGACCGGACTGAGCCAAGGTGGACGCGGCACCTTTAGGCTGGTGAAGTCGCTGCGCTGGCACTTCGCCGCCGCTGCCCCTATTTGCGGCTGGGTCGATCCTGCCGAAGCAGCCCAGAACTTCCGCTCGATTCCAATCTGGGCGTTCCACGGCATGAAAGACACGGTGGTTCCGCCTGAAGGGAGCATCCACGCAATCGAGGCGATCAAGGCGGCAGGCGGCGATGCGAAGATCACACTCTATCCGGAGCTGACCCACAACTCGTGGGATGAGGCGTACCGCAAAAGCGAACTGGCCGAATGGCTCCTCACTCACTCGCTGGACTAGCGACGGGCGGAGCGACCGGGTTCTTCTTCGCCTTCGCTGCCGAGTAGATCCCGAACGCCGCAAGCGACACAGCGAGGATCGTCGCCAGCGCCATCCCGAGCTTTTCTTCCTGGTTCATCGCGAACTGCTTCCAGTTCACGAGTAGCACTGTCAGGCCGATGGGCAGCAGTGCTGGCAACGCCGCCAAGCTGATGGGGCCAATGCTTAGGCCACTCCCGAATAGCACCAACGCCAAGTACAGCACGAGCACGGGCATGATCCACAGTAGCGTCTCGCGAGTGCGCATTTGGAACTTGAAGAGCGCGACGAAGAACATCGCCAGGAAAATGAAATCTGCGGGGCCGATGTACGTGCCCGGGCCAACCGCCATCCCCCCGGTACCGCTGGGCAGCACGGTCGGAACCTTGGCCGCGACTGCGTGGAACACTTCCGGCGCGTTTTCGATGATCTGGCGCGGAAGGGTCGTCGGCTTGAAGATGATGTACATGTCGAAGCCAGCGAGAAAAACGGCCATCGGGGGAATCAGGTTCTTGTCCTTGACGACCGCGGTGATCAATGAGCCAAGGCCGACGCACCAGATAAGCAGACCAGTCTGGGCGCTCGCATCGAAAAGTGCGGGCAAGAAACCCTCTTTGCCGCTCGATCGCATGAGGAAGTACGAGACCGCGTGGAGCGCGACCCCGCTCGCCAAAAACGTGGCAGACAGCTTGGCCGACCAAACGTGCGCTGCCGCGGCGTAAAGCGCCAAGATCGGCACCGCGACGAAGACAATTGTGAGCACAATCGAGAGCGCGCTCGCGATACCCACGGGGACCACCATGGACGGCAGGATCAACCGAATCAGGAATAGCAGTAGCACGATGACGAGGAATCGCTGGAGCGCGTTTGGCTTCATCGCAGCACCGCCTGAGGAGTTGGAGCTGCGCTGGGGTCCATCGCGGCGCGGTAAACGCTCACGACCGCACTCACCATGTCGTCGCGCGTGAAGGACCGGACCGAGTGGCGCGCGTGCATGCTCATGGTTTCGAATCGATCTTCGTCACGCAACAGCGACACGACTTCGTGGGCGAACTGGGCCGGATCGTTGCGGACGACAACCCCGTTCTTCCCTTCGATCACTGCGGCACTTGCGCCACCGCCCTGGACCACAATCGCGGGGAGCCCGTGGGTCATCGCTTCCGCGATGACTAGCCCCTGCGTCTCGGTCATGCTCGCGAAGACGAAGAGGTCGGCGGCGGCATAGAAGAGATCTACTTCGTTGCGTGGCCGGAATCCCACAAACTTCACACGGTCGCCGATCCCCAGTTCTTGCGCCAGGCTCATGCACTCGACCCGCGAAGGACCATCGCCCACCAGCATAAATATCAAGTTCGGATCCTCGCGGAAGGCGAGCGCAACCGCCTCGATCAGGGTGCTCATGTTCTTCTCACGGGCAATGCGCCCCACGTACAGCAACACCTTCTGATTCGGTCCAATCCCGAGTTGTGACCGCGCTTCGGCTCGGTCCACGGTTAGGGCCGAAACTGCACCCGTCGGAATGATCGTGACGGGCTTCTTCACCGAGTGCCGATCCAGCCACTTCTTGGCGGCGGCGCTGGGCGTGATGACCTGATCGACCTGGTTGTAATAGAAATTCGTATGCTTAGCGAGTTTGTAGCGCAAGTACCGTTTGGGGACGAACGGGATGTAGTGCGCGTACTTGTCGTACAGCGTGTGGTAAGTGCTGACCACGGGGATATCGTGGGATTGCCCCCACCGCAACCCGACAAACCCGATGGTGAACGGCGTGTGGGTGTGGATGACGTCGAAATGCTGCCGTCGGAATCGGCCAATCATGGGATAGAACGGCGGCAACGCGAGCGGGTACCCCTTCGTCCAGGGGGTTTCGGTGGCGTAGAAGCGAATGACGTTTGGGTCGTCGTCCCGGTGACCGCGGTGGGCGGCAGTGAACAAATGCACAGAATGCCCTCGACTCCGCAAACCGGAGATGAGGGCATCGATCGAAACCGAGACGCCATTCAGGATCGGCAACGCGCTATCCGAGAAGATGGCGATCTTGAGCGGCCGATCCTGGGGGTTGGTCATTCTTCGGGGTGGCGTCCGTGGGTTTCCACGAACTTTACCACGCCGCTAAGGCGGAACCGGCGCTGACCGCCCTTGGTTCGGTGGTGCGACAGCCAGTTTCGATTGGTGTACCGTCGCACGGTGGCCGGGCAAACACCCAGCAATCGGCTGACTTCTTCGAGGGTGAGCTCGGGGTCGAGCAATCGTCGAATGAGCTCTTCGCGGCTCTCCTTAAACTCGCCTCGGTAGTAGTTGGCGGTTACGGAGTCGTCAAAGAAGCTTCCAAGGAAGTGGATATTGCGCGGCAGGACCTGCCAGATCTCCTCAAGCTCCGCGTTGATCAGGGTCTCTCCAACCTTTTCGACCTTCGCGCGCCGGGGACGCGGGGCGCTCAGTTGGCGCTTGCGAAAACGTACCTTTCCATCAACGGTGTTCGAAGGTGTTGAATCTACGGCCGGTACGACCGCGACCTTGCTGCCATCAACCTTACTGTCCGAGAATGCACTCTCAATATAAGCAAACGGGTCAAACTCTTTCATTTTCTTCTGCGGCATGCTCCAATCATACGAAAGAGCATGATTTATGGTTATACCTTATACTAGAATTCGTATTCCTTCCTTTAGCAACAATTTAGACTCAGGTTCGAATCAACATGGAATCGCCAAAACTTAGAAACCGGTAATTGTGCTGAAGAGCGTGCTCGTAGCTACTCCGCCAGAGCTCCACTCCCGTCAGCGCGCTGACCATGAACAGCATGCTTGTGCGCGGCATATGGAAGTTGGTGAGCAGACATTCGACAACCTGAAACGGGTAGCCGGGCGTGATGAAGATCTCGGTGACTCGCTCGCCTTGATCAACCTTGCGCCGCCCCGTAGCGAATGACTCCAGGGTGCGACATGCTGTGGTGCCAACCGCAATAATCCTACCCTTGCAACCATTGATTGTTGCCTGCGCCTCTGTTGAAATCGCACACCGTTCTCCGTGCATCTTGTGGTCGCTGATTCGTTCGGCTTGGACAGGTCGGAACGTATCGATCCCAACGTCGAGCGTCACGCGGGCAGTTTGAATCCCCTTGGACTCCAGTGTCGCGATCAGCTCCTGCGTGAAGTGGAGGCCCGCGGTGGGCGCGGCCGAACTCCCGGGCGTGTGGGAGTACACGGTCTGGTACCGCTCTGAGTTCTCCAACCGTTCATGGATGTACGGCGGCAGGGGGACGGCCCCCACCCGCTCGATATGTTCTTCGCTGTCGGATACCAGAAACCGGATGCGCTTGCGACCATCGCCGAGGTCCGACTCGACCAAGCACGGCAGCACGTCTTCAAAGAGAACCTCCGAGCCTTCGCGCAACCGCTTGCCTGGCCGCATGAGCGCAACGTAGGTATTGGCTTGGGCGAGTCTGCCCAGCAGCAGGGCCTCGACGACCCCTCCGGTCGGCTTGCGGCCGATGAGCCGCTTGGCGGTCACGCGCGTATCGTTGAAGACGAGAAGATCCCCCGGTTCAAGCAGGTTCGGAAGGTCTCGAAAGACCCGATCCGAGATAGCGGCGGTCGGGACATCAACACAAAGCAGCTTGCTGGCGTCGCGCTGTTCCAGCGGTACCTGGGCAATTCGGTCTTCCGGCAACTCGAAGTCGAAGTCGGAGAGCGTCAGCATAGCCAACCCCCGAGTTCACACAAGTCATGTAGGAACGGCGGCGTGCTCTCGGTGCGGCCACGGTCCAGGTGAAGCGTCATCCAACCTGCGTCGCGTGCGCCTTGGAAGTCGTCGATCAAGTGATCCCCGATGTGGAGCATCTCGCCCGGCTCGGACCCCACCGCCTTGCGCGCGATCTCGAAGAGCTCGAGCGACGGCTTCTCGACGCCATAACGCAAGGACGGCACGATGACTTCGAAATACGGAGACAGTCCGTGGACTTGCAGGAAGCGCGTCAGCGACAGGTCCCAGTTGCTGAGCACAATCATCCGGTAGCCGCGATCTCGCAGCTCGTCAAGACAAGGGACGACATCGGGGAACTTCTGGAAGAGGTCTCCCTCCGGGTCATAGATCCGCCGCCACGCGATCTCGGACACGCGCTGCGCGACGGCCTCGCCCATCCCGAACCCGGCCAGCCAATTCCGTCCGAGCACTTCCCAAAACGCATCGCACTGCGCGAGGTCGCCGGTGAGGTTCAGCTCTTGGAAATGAGCCCACCGCTTCCCCAAGAGGGACCGGTACGCGTCGTATGCGCCAACGGGAAGGCTCTCGCCCGCTTCGGTGAGTGCATCGACCGCCACTTGGGATGGGTCCCAGCGGGTGCGCAGGAGCGTCTCGGCGCAGTCGAAGCTCACGACTTTCGGCTGCCAAGGGGGCGCAGAAAGCCTGTCAAGGGGCATACTCATCGTGACGCGCAGTACACCCCAAAAACCACGGGGGCGTCTCAGGCGTCAGAAGGTCACGTGATGCGCCCACTCCGAACGATTCCTCTCCTCGCCCTTGTTGCTCTCGCCGGTGCGACTCAATCCGAGTCGTACACGCTCATGCGCACCGCCAAGATCGGGGACCGGCTGGAATACGCCCTCACGATCAAGACCCACCTGAACGAGAACGACTTGACGGTCACGAGTGACGTGACCTCAACCGTGAAGTCCATCGACAAGGAGTTCGTGGTCGATGAATTTGAAGAGTCAAACGTGACGATCGACGTCGCCGGAAACTCCATTGCCATTCCGAACGAAGGGGCTCATCGCACGAAGACCGACTTGACCGGACTCGTGATCGAGCTGACCGGCCGACAGTCCACGTCACTCGACTACCGCACCCAGCAGATGCGCGCATTTCTACCCCCGACTGCGCCGGTGAAGGTCGGCGACTCGTGGACCCGAGAGTTGAAGGCGAACCCAAAGATCGGCACCCCCACCGCGACGGCGCAAATGAAATTTATCGCAACCGAGAAGATCGGGTCCGCAGACTGTGCCAAGGTCAGTTGGACTTACAAGGAGACCGAGGGGACGGCCCCCTGCTCGCTGGAGGGGACGGTCTGGGTCCGACTTAGCGATGCCGCTCTTATGAAGATGGACGCCGATGCGAAGAGCGTCCCCTACGGCGACAGCCTTCCTCCCGCCGACATGAAGATCTCGCTCCAGGTGAAGTCATGACGACCCCACGCTCTGCCATCGCGTTCGCTGTCCTAGCCCTGCTCCTCCCCAATGCGGGTGACGAGAGCTACAACCTGATCCGCCGCGCGAAGCCCGGTGATCAGCTCACCTACTCGATGACGATGCAATTCAAGAGCGATGGCACCGATATCGAGATGACCAGCACTGCGCTGGACACGGTGAAGGAGCTCAAGGAGGGTGTGATGAAGACGGAGCGGATCCTACGCGACGTGGTCCTCCAGACGCCCGGCGGTGAGCAGCATCTGGGCGACGTCTCCAAGACGGTCGTCGTGCAAAAGGTGACTGGCGAAGTGACCGATATTCAGCGAGATCGCAAGCGCGAGGATCAACTTCGGATCGCGCTGGCCAGCCAGGTGGTGGTCCCCTACAAGGCGGTGAAGATCGGCGACACTTGGGCCATCGACCGCGTTGCGAGCAAGAAGGATGGGACCGTCGCGATGAAGCTCGCTTACAAAGCCGAGCGTACCGAGCAGTTCCGCGGCGAGTTGGGGGTGCTCATCAGCGTCGACTCCAAAGAGCTCAGCGGACGAACCCCGATCTCGGCGACGGGTAGCGCCCTCGTGAGCGTGACGACGGGGGCGATCCTGCGCTCGGTGCTGACGATCCAAAACGTGCCGCTGTCCGATGGCCCGCCGGTCTCGGCAAAGCTCACCCTCGTGGCTCGGTAACGATCGGCCGATCGAGCATCGCACGCACGTCTGGCGGAATGCTGATCGCCCGGCGCTGTTGCCCCATGAGCACGTGCCAGGTGTACCCTTCGGTGGTCACGCGCCCCGTCTCGCTGTCGCGAACCACGTAGTCAAATTTCATCGCAGACCGACTGATCTCGGTGACGGTGACCTCAACATCGATCTCGGCGTCGTACTTGACTTCGCCCTTGTACCGGACATGGACTTCGACGACGGGCAGGAAGTAGCCCATCGCCTCCAGGTCACGATAGTGGAACCCTCGGGCCCGGCACCATGCGCCGCGCGCCTGCTCGAACCAGTACAGGTAGTTCGCGTAGTAGGCGTGACCCATCGCGTCGGTCTCGCCGTAGCGCACCCGAATCCGCTCGGTCGTCGGCTCCGAAGTCATGGAGAGGACTTCGCCGTGGCCGCTTCCGCGGGCTTGTCGGTAGTCACCGGGGGTTCGCCCCCGACCGCGGTTTGCGGCTCGACTCGGAAGTCGGCGAACTTCCAACTGTCGCCCACTCGGAGCAGCTTGATGGAGATTACGGCTGGCACCTTCTTGAAGTCACAGTCAGCCTCCAGGCTGGTCACCACCGATGAGCCTTTCTGAGTGTTGGACGTCGCGTTCAACCCGCGTAGCAACGCGTCGCGGTAGGTTACGAGTGGGCCGAGATCGTTGCGGAATTGGTCGAACGTTTTCTTTGTGTCGGCGAGCGGGCTTGACGACTTCAAGTCGTCTGCGGAAAGGTCAAACAAGCGCTGCGCATCCCAATTCTTGAGAATCAGCGGAAGCTCGCGGTTCGTAAAGGTCTGAGCCGACTTGGCAACCTTGACGCTGCTCCCAAGCCCGTTCGCCACCACGAACAGGCCGATACCGCAACAGGACACCGCCAGCGCGATCGCTCCAATCACCCACTTATTCATTGATCGAATCCTCTGTGTTTGACTTTGACATGGCTGCGGGACGGTCTACCCTTGTCTCGAGAGTGATATGTCGCCCTTGCTCTGCGGATGCGGCGAACGAAGTGAGCACTTCGACCACATGCTGGGCAAGTTCGGCAGACGCCCGGTGCGGCCGACTACGGTTGATCGCAGCCACCATCTCTAGCAGGCCGATCCCCCGCGCATTGTTCACAAATGGAAAGTTGAGCGGAATCTTGTCGTAATCGTCCTTACCCTTGGGGCGCAATCGCACGACGCCACCGAACCCGTTCGGATCGGGCATGTCGAGGGTGCCTTCGGTGCCAAAGATCACGAGGTGGGGCATGGGCACGGGGATCACATCGAAAGTTGTGGTAATCGCCCCGATCGCGCCCGATTCGAACTCCATCGTGCCGGAGATATGGGTCGGTGACTCGACCGTGATTCGCTTGCCACGTTTCTGGGGGGCCGTCACGACACGCTCGGCGAAAGTGGCGCGGGCAGACCCGGATACCCGTACCACCGGGCCGAGAAGCGTCACGAGGGAAGCAATGTAATAGGGTCCCATGTCCATCATGGGGCCGCCACCCTTCTCATAAAACTGTTCGGGGTTTGGGTGCCACGATTCGTGGCCCGCGCTGAGCATATAGGCTTGGGCCGCGACGGGCACGCCGATCGAGCCCCGGTCGATGAGTTCGCGCGCGGTCTGAACCGCGCTTCCGAGGATCGTGTCCGGTGCACAGCCGACACGGACCCCCTTCGCTTGCGCGGCGGCGACGATCATGCCCGTCTCCTGCGTGTTGAGGCCCAGCGGTTTTTCGGAGTACACGTGCTTGCCGACCGTGACACTGGCGCGTGTGATCGTCGAGTGGATCTTGGGCGGAGTCAGGTTTAAGATGATGCTGATGTTGGGATCGGCCAGGAGTTCGGCGGGGGTCCCGCTACGCTGAAGGCCGTACTTGATCTCAGTGGCCTTTGCTTTCTCCAGGTCCAAGTCTGCGCAGGCGACCACCTCGACGCCGGCGAACCGCTTCAAATTCTCGAAATAGATGCCGCTGATACTGCCGCAGCCGATCACACCGACGTGCATAGGACCGAGTTTAACTCCTATTTCGAAGAATTGGTGGACAACGCAAGTAACTTGATGTTTGAGGCCTGATTTGGACCGTAAAGGAGGCTGATCGTAGACGACTTGAATGCCGATTCGTCGCAGGTGTTGATGTCCGCAAACGTCTGCGGGTTACGATCCATGAGCGGGAACCAGGAGCTTTGCACCGTGATCGTGACTCGGTGCCCCGCCAGGAACGCGTGGCAAATCCCTGGCAACTCAAAGCGGACCCGCGTGGCAGTGTTGGGCTTGAACGGGATCGGACGACTCGGATCTTCGCGGAACCGTCCGCGCATGACGTTTGCTCGCACAAGGCGCATCGTCCCGTCCGGCGATTCGTCGATGACCTTGACCACCAGGTCCATGTCGGTGCCGGTCGTCTTGACCCACATGTCCGCGACCACGGGCCCAGCGGTGGATAGGGTTTCGTCCAGCGGCGCACTCCGGAGAGTCAGCAGGTCCTTGCGGGCTTGGAACGGTCGCTGGTCTTCGGTCATGTATCGGGTGCCGCGTGATCGGGTCATCGGGAGCGTGTACGGGACTGGATTGCTGGGGTCAGACACGTACGATTCGAATCCGGATTCCGCGGGTGCTTTCTGGCTCAGCGCTTGGCCGGGTGACACGTACCAACGCACCTCACGGGTAGGCTTCGGGGGCCACTGGTCGCAGCTCATCCACCGGTTCGATCCGGTCTGAAACATGCGGACCTCCGGCAGCGTGATCCCGGGGCCATCCTCCAGCAAGTAATGCCGGAAGAACGGTGCCTCGATCTCGTTTCGGAACTGGACTCCCGTGTTCTGCTGGAAGTCTAGGCCATCCAGGTACCGGCCGTTTCCGTACCCCCATCCGCCATGAGTCCAGGGCCCCATCACCAGCTTGCAGTCGATGCCTGGGTTCAAGAGTTCTGCGTTTCGGTACACGTTGAAGGCGCCATAGAGGTCCTCCGCGTCAAAGAGACCGCCTACGGTGAGTACGGCGCACCGGATTCCGCGAAGCTTGTCGCCAAGGTTCCGCGCCTGCCAGAACTCATCGTAGTTTGGGTGCGCCATCACGTCGTTCCAGTAGCGGATCTTGCCGTGGATCAGCTTTTCATTGATCCGGCGGTTTGCCCCGAGCGCGAGGTAGAAGTCGTACGGATCTTTGCGGTCGATGCGGATCCCTTCCGGCTCGCTCGGACCGGGCCCCGTGCGTGGCAGCCCAAACCCGCCGGCATTGAACTCCAAACAGTCGAGCAGGAAGAGAGCGCCGTTACGGTGGTCGTCGTCACCCTTCCACCAGTCGCTGACTGGGGCCTGAGGTGAGATCGCCTTGAGCGCTGGGTGCGACCGGATCCCGGCTGCCACCGCATAGAACCCTGGATAGGAGACGCCTCGCATGCCCACGCGTCCGTTGTTGTCGGGGACGTTGTGAATCAGATACTCGATCGTATCGTAGGCGTCGGTACTCTCATCTGCCTTCTTACTGTCGCTCGCTTGCCCCTGCAAGATCGGCCGCACGTCTTCGAACTGGCCTTCCGACATGTACTTTCCGCGCACGTCCTGGAACGCGAGAATGAAACCGTCCTTCCCGAACTGCGAGGCACCATCGACGCTGCGCGGGTAAACCTCCTTGCCGTAGGGACCGGCACTGTAGGGTGTGCGCTCCATCAAGATCGGGTGCTTGCCGGGGTGGTTCTTGGGCACGTAGACCGATGTGTAGAGCTTCACCCCATCACGCATAGGGATCATGTACTCGTACTTCTGATACTGGTCGGACGGTGCGCCCTGAGCCGATTGGAGGAGGAAGAGGGAGAGGAGGGCCACAAACCGCATGGCTCCTAGCTTACGCTAACTCGCAGGTTGCATAGGCCTTGTGGCGAAGACGAGCAGCCTCGCAGGTCGTCTACAGAGACGACCCGGTAATCAGTCTCGGACACCGGTGCGGGACGCACACGTTCGGTATGCGGTATCTGGCAACTCTTGCAAAAGAAATCTCCGAGATCCAGACATTCGTCGCCATACCAACAGTTACTTTATGTTGCTGCAACCATCCTATGCGTCTGCATTCGGTGAGACGGTTGGTCAATTGGCCGAGAGCATGGCAGACGAGTCTGACGCCGTTGGAAGAGTAGATTATTGAAATGCTCTGGGCTTGGCAGCAGCAGGCAAACTCGTGAGTTCCAGTGGCGCCGATGTGTTGCTCTCGTTTGCTTCTGCGGTGGCCACCGCAAGCATTGTGCTTGTGCTCATCCTTCAGCTCGCCATGCCAATCCTGATCTGGCGTTATCGCCCCCGTGGCGCAAGAGAACGCACCGGAAGGCGCATACGGCCGGAATGGACACGAAGAGGATGGAGCCTTCGACGGGAATTGAACCCGTGACCTTTCCCTTACCAAGGGAATGCTCTACCTCTGAGCTACGAAGGCGGTGCGATCTTTTTGGTGGGGAGAGCAGGATTCGAACCTGCGAAGGCTCTCGCCGACAGATTTACAGTCTGTTCCCATTGGCCACTCGGGCATCTCCCCACGAGCGGATAGGTTATACCATACTCAGGCGGTCAATCGGCCACCTTCAGCACGCTGAGAAACGCTTCTTGCGGAAGCTCGATGCTTCCCATCTGCTTCATTCGTTTCTTGCCTTCCTTTTGCTTTTCCAGCAGTTTCCGCTTGCGGGTGACGTCTCCGCCGTAGCATTTGGCGATGACGTCCTTACGGTACGGCTTGACGCTCTCGGCAGCGATGACCTTCGCACCGATTGCAGCCTGAATCCGAACTTCGTACTGCTGGCGCGGAATAACTTTTCGCAGTTGCTCGGCCATCGCGCGGCCTCGATTGTATGCAAACTCGCGGTGGACGATGAAGCAGAGCGCATCTACGGGGTCGCCGTTCAGCAGAATATCGACCTTGACGAGGTCGGCCAAGGAGTAGCCGTCGAGGTCGTAGTCGAACGAGGCGTACCCGCGGGTGTTGGACTTGAGCTTGTCGAAAAAGTCGAGCAGTATCTCCCCAAGCGGCAGGGTGTAGTACAGGATGACTCGCTGGGGCGTCGGGTACTCGGTTCGCTTGTAGGTGCCGCGTCGCTCTTGGCAAAGCGTCATGACCGCGCCGACGTACTCGTTCGGGACCATGATGGTGGCGGCGACAATAGGCTCTTCGATCTTCTCGAGCTCATGTGGCTGCGGGAACTCCGTCGGATTGCTGATGTGCATCTCGACGCCCTTCTTGTCAGTGACGCGGTAGTCCACGCTCGGCGCAGTAAGGATGAGGTCCAGTCCGAACTCGCGCTCCAGGCGCTCACGAGCGATCTCCATATGCAGGAGACCCAAGAAACCACACCGAAACCCGAAGCCGAGCGCAGCAGAGGTCTCCGGTTCGTACTGGAGCGAAGCATCGTTGAGACGAAGCTTCTCGATCGCATCGCGAAGATCGTTGTACTGATCGCCGTCGGTGGGATAGAGGCCGCAGAAGACCATGCTGAGCGCCCTGCGGTAGCCCGGCAGCGCTTCCGTCGCGGGACTGGCGGCGCTGGTGATCGTGTCGCCGACGGTCGCATCACCGATACTCTTGATTGCGGCGGTCATGAAGCCAACTTCCCCGCAGGTTAGCCCGTCATTGACCGTCAGACCCGGCCCAAAGTGTCCGGTGGAATCGACGTCGAACTTGCCACCGGTAGACATCATCAGGATCTTGTCGTCCTTGCGCATGGTGCCGGACTTGACCCGCACGTACGAGATCGCGCCTTGGTAACTGTCGAAGTGGCTGTCGTAAATCAGGGCTTGGAGCGGCGCGGACGAGTCGCCCGCAGGAGGCGGGACGCGTTCGACGATCGCTTCCAGGAGCTCGTCGATGCCGATGCCTGCTTTTGCCGAACACGTGATCGCATCGGTCGCGTCAATGGCGACCGCGCTCTCGATCTCCTCGCGCGCCCGCTCGATGTCGGCGTGAGGAAGATCAATCTTGTTGATGACGGGGACGATCGCAAGATTCTGGTTCATCGCCATGCTCGCATTGGCGATCGTCTGGGCCTCCACACCCTGGCTGGCATCGACGACGAGCAGTGCTCCTTCGCAGGCGGCGAGCGCGCGACTCACTTCGTAGGTGAAATCGACGTGCCCCGGGGTGTCGATCAGGTTGAGTTGGTACGTGCGGCCGTCTAGTGCGGTGTAGCTAAGCCGGACCGCAGCCATCTTGATCGTGATTCCCCGTTCGCGCTCCAGGTCCATGCTGTCCAGCATCTGCTCCTGCGCGGTACCACGGATCGCCCCACAACGCTCGATCAACCGATCGGCAAGCGTGGACTTGCCGTGATCGATGTGCGCGATGATGCAGAAATTCCGGATGAGAGTCTGGTCCATGGTGGGGGCCGCCTCATTGTACCGGACCGGGTTGTCCGAACCTGGCGGGCTAGTTGCGGTACGCCCGGAGCGAGAATCCCCACAGAATGTTCGCCCCGAATCGCGCGTAATACACCGGGTCGGACGTTCCGAACCACGTCGGGAAGGTCTGCGGCTGCGGCCAACCGGCATGGGTCGCCACGCACTCATTCACGAACCGGTCGGACATGGCGTCGTCACCCAGAAACGCGGCGATTCCCGCGCAGTAGCCGGGACCCCAGACGCGCGAGGGCTTGGCAAAGTCAGACCCAAGTGGGAACGGCCACTTTTCGGGGTAGCCGTACAGACGATCCCCCCTGAAGTACTGCTGCAGCGAAGCCAGATACTGGGCACGGGTGAACGGGACCGAGACGCCGCCGTGAATGCGCGCCATCTCCAGGCCCCAAATGATGTAGGCGTGATGGAACACGTCGTTCGGCTGGTTCTTCAGCTTCGCCCAGAACGGACTTTGGTCGCTGTGGTAGTCCCATTGGGGCGCGCCTTCGACCATCACGACCTCACGCACTACTGAATCGATGCACGCGGCCGCTTTGGACTTGTAATCGGCGATTTCGGCGGGGGTGAACTCCGCCTTCAGCTCATCCAGCGCGCGGAGGACGACGCCCGCGGTGTACGCCGTGACATTGATCACCGGAACCATGTCGCCGATGAACATGCTGTAACCGAAATAGCCCGCAGACAAGTACGTGCTCTGAATGGTCCAGCGAACGCAGTCGGCCACCAGTTTGCGCGCCGCCAGGAGTTGATCGTAAGCGAGCGCACCGCTGGCGATCGCGTTTAGCACGCCTTCGAGGACGATCGCGTTCGTGACGGTGTACGGGTGCTCGGCCGAGTTCACCGTTTTGTCGCCGAAGGCGTCCCAGGCTACTCCCAGACCCCACGCGGGGTGGCCGTCGTTGTCCAGGTCTTGCCGGGCCACGAGCGAATCCAGTGCGGCGAGGAGGCGGGCTTTGGCCTGGGCTGAGCCCGTGTACTGGTACCGCCGGGCCTCCGCGAAGACAATCATCCCTGCGTTCTCGTCGCTAATGATTCGCCCCGTGGCCAGCGGATCGAGGCCGCTGCCGGGAGGAGTGTCTACAAAGGTGGCGGCGAGCTCGTCGTAGCGGCTGCGCACGGCCAGCGTGGCAACATCCACGGATGTCGATCCCCCGCCGGTGCCGCCTCCGCCACACCCAGCGACGAGCAGGCACAGGCTCAGAATCAAACTTCGAGTGATCGGGGTCTTCATGCGTAGTTAGCGGCGGCCCATGCCGCGCTCGGCGAGCCAATCTTTCAGGATGTCGCGACCAGACATGTGGTACCCATCTGCGCGCTTGCCGCTCTTCTTGGACCACGTTTCGTCAGTACTCATGGCCTGCGCAGCGTAGAACTCGGTCATGCGGGCGTCATAGGGGGCGATATCCGGTTCCGCATCGTACTTCTCGCGAAACCAAACCGCGCCTTGGTCAAGCCGCGGTTTGATCTGTGGGGACGCTTCGGCGGAGGGAAAGCCAATCGCCATTCCGAACACTCCGAAGACGCCGTCGGGCAGCTCCAAGAGTTCGGCGACCTGGCCCGGGTGGTTGCGCAACGCGCCGATGTAGCAAACTCCCAGCCCAGCTGCCTCCGCCGCGCAAGCCAGACGCTCCGAAGCCAAACCGGCATCGATGCAAGCCATGAGCAGGAACTCCATGTAGTCGATCCCGTCGCACGGCTCGCCCATTGCAGCGGCGGCATGCTTCAGTCGATGGTGGTCGGCGAGGAAGCACAGGAACCACGGTGCGGTCAGCACCTGCTTCTGGTTCGCGCAGAGTTGCGCGACCGCCTGCCGACGCTCGGGCTCTTGCACGCTCACAATCGACCAGAGCTGTAGGTTGCTGCTCGTTGATGCGCTCTGCGCCGCCGCGACCAGCGCCTGGATCATCGACTCGGGCACCGCTTGGTCTGAAAACTTCCGCACGGACCGGTGGCGCATGAACGATTCCAATCCATGCACCGACTCCGGTGCTTCTGCGCCGTAACGCAGTTTCCAAATAGTCGAAAGCGGCTCCGCGAAGCTCATCGGCCCGAGGCCGACTTCATCGCAGGCTTCATCGGCCGCTTGCTGGGGGCTGGCTTTATCACGACGCGCATGGAGACAATCGTGTCTCCGCGCTTCAACTTGTCGACAACGTCCATGCCCTTGGTCACCCAGCCCAGGACGGCGTACATCCCGTTCAATCGCACCGAGTCCTTGGTGAGAATGAAAATCTGCGAGTCGCCTCCGACCTTCGAACCAGTGCTGGCGATCCCGACCGCGCCCCGCTTGAAGTCGAACTTGCTGCCTTCGAACTTCATCTGCTTGCCCGATCCACCGTTGCCAATCTCGGGACCATCGAGCGCTTTCTTGGTTCCTGGATCGCCCCACTGCACAACCCAATCCTCGACCCGGTGGAATCGTATGCCATCGTAAAACTTCTTCTTGACGAGGGCGACGATGTGCTCAACCGTCTTGGGCGATTCTCCCTGGTTCGTCTGAATGACGATCTGCTTGTTTCCCTTCATCGTCATGACGATCTGAGGACCCTTGGCCGACGAGGGCTGAGCGAGGAGGACAGCGGCGAGTGCGAGGCTAGTCATGTGGGAAAGGTACCCGAAGCTACCCCGGGGTTCGAGTACAATCCCGGATCATGATGACCATGACCGATCGGATTGCTGAATTGGACGCCATCGTGGCCCAGTACAACCTCAACAACCACCCGTTCTACCAGGCTTGGCGCGCAGGCGAACTGCCGCAAGAAAAGCTGGCCGACTACGCCGCCGAGTACGGTAAGTTCGTCGCCACCATCGACCAGGGTTGGGAGACCATTGGCTACGGTAAATACGCTCAAGAAGAGCGCGAGCACGTGGTGCTGTGGGGACAGTTCAAGCAAGCGCTTGGCAACCCCAAGTCGAGTAATCGACCCCAGACCGACGTTCTCGTCACCGCCGCCAGCAAGCTGTTCGTGGGCGATGCCGAAGCCGTGGGCGCACTGTACGCTTTTGAGGCCCAGCAGCCGTTCACGTCGCAGAGCAAACTCGACGGCCTGAACGAGCACTACAAGTTCACGGACACCGAGAAGGAGTACTTCACCGTCCACGCCGCCGATGTGAACGAGATCGCCGATCTCCGCAACCACGTGCAGAAGCTCTCGGACGAGGAGTACCTGCGAGCTCGAGGCGCATGCGCCGTCGTGTGCAGTGCCATGTGGAGCGCGCTGGACGGCGTTTACTACGCCTAAGCGACCTCACTCAAACGAGAAGCGGGGCCCCTCCAAAAGAGGCCCCGCTTCTTTGTTTTGCCGTCCCGATTAGTTCGAGAATCGGAGCGGAATGCCGCGCTTTTGTAGTTCTTCAACGAACCGCGTGCCGGTCACCGCTTGTTCGTACCGCACACCGCCCGGCGAGACGTTTCCGCGGGCGATCTCGATGGCGTAGATCGACATGCTGAACCCGGTCAGGCGCTCCATGGAGGTAAAGCCGGTCTTTTCGCACTGCCGATCGAGGATGTCAATCTGGTGTCGAACCTTCTGGCCGCCCTTCTTGCCTTCGCCAACCGCGCGGATAGCGCACAGATCCAAGTCCACAAACTTCGCGAGAAACTCGCCGAACACCTTGTACCAGACGTTTCGCGGCTTCACCGGCTCGCCATCGACCATCACCGGCTCGAAGTCCCACATGCCCGAGTCCTTGAACATCTTCATGTAGGCGCAGTGGCCGGGATAGCGGATGGTCTTGTACTCGTAGTTCGGGATGCGGCCCTTGAGGGTGTAGGGAGCGGTGCTCGTGCCGCCCGAGGTAACGAACGCCTCCATGGTTCCCAACTCGGCGATCTCGAGGGTCTCGAGTTCGCTGAGCGTATCCACCATGTGGATCTGACCGTTTCGCAGGGTCACGGCTTGGAAGTCGTACTCAGTGAGTAGCCCTTCAACGTTGAACGTCAGCTTGTAGTTGAGTGGCGGGACCGGGTTCTGGGGGAGAACGCCGCAGTACAGCTTGACCCACTCTGCCTCGTCCATTTGCTCGATGATCCACAGTCCGAGCGAGTTCACCAGCCCGGGCGCGAGTCCTGTATCCGGGACCAAGGTGATACCAGCCACTTTGGCTTCGTCGTCAAGGGCGAGCGTCTCGTGGGTGATATCGGTGTTGCCGCCGAGGTCAACCATGTGCGTCTTATTGGCGATCGCGACCTTGGCGACCTTCGGGTGCATCCAGTAAGGCACGCAGCTGAGCAAAACGTCGGCATCGTGGAGGAATCCACCCAGGCTCGCGGGGTCCATCGCATCAACCTTGTGCGGGTGGCAGAGTTCCTTCCCGGTGAGCGAGTTGACTCGGTCGCAAGCCTTCTTCGCTTGGTCAAAAGACACGTCACCCATCAAGATTCGCTCAGCGTCTGCGAACATGGATAAGTCGTAGGCCGCCGCGGTGCCTTGCATTCCTGATCCTAAAACAGCAAAGGTTTTCTTCATTGAACTTCCTCCAAAAAATCGCGCCCGGACCACTCACCGTGGCACCCGCGCGCTACAGTTTCTAGGATACCAGGTTGGCTGAGCGGGTGGGTTTCTGGTATAACGGGACATCTTGTGGGAGACCCGTTTTTTCGGGTCGCTCGCACCACGGAGGAATTCATTGCCTAAAGTAAAACGAAAGAACCCCACTTCGCAGCGCTATGCTGCCCTCGCCAAGCAGGTCGACAAGGACCAGTTCCTGGACCCGGCAGCCGCCGTCACCCTCGTGAAGGCCACCGCCAACACGAAGTTCGTCGAGTCAGTCGACATCTCGATCAAGCTCGGCATCGACACCAAGAAGGGTGATCAAAACGTTCGCGGAACGACTTCGCTCCCCCATGGCATTGGCAAGATCAAGCGCGTGGCCGTCCTCGCCAAGGGTGACGCCGCAAAAGAGGCTGAAGAGGCAGGCGCAGACACCGTCGGCGCAGAAGAGCTGATCACCAAGATCGCCAACGGTTTCAAGGACTTCGATGTCCTGCTCGCTCACGAAGAGATGGCCCCCCAGATCGGCAAGATCTCGAAGGCTCTCGGCCCCAAGACTCCGAACAAGCGCAACGGCACCGTGACTTCGACCGTCGCCGCCGCCGTTCGCGAGATCAAGGGCGCGACGCGCGTCGAATACCGCGCGGACAAGGGTGGAGTCATCCACGTACCGATCGGCAAGGTCAACTTCGACGACGCGAAGCTCATCGAGAACTTCCACGCGGCTCTGGGCGCGGTAATCAAGGCGAAGCCAAGCTCGGCCAAGGGCAAGTACATTCAGAGCGTGACTCTGAGCAGCACCATGGGCCCCGGCGTCCCGATTGATGTCGCGGTCGCAAGCAAAGCCTCGGGCGGCTAGTCCCCGGCGGACACCCGCTCCAAAACCCCCGTTCGTTCTTCGGAACCCCGGGGGTTTGGCGTTTGCCAGACTCGTGCGCTGAAATTGTGCAAATTCGCGCTAATGGACCCTCGCCGCATCCGGTATAGATAACCAATGAAATTTCTTAGCCGAACTCTCCTGTTGTCGCTGACAACCGCCGCGGTCGTTAGCGCTCAGGCCGAGCCGATCAAGCGAGTCACCTTCCCTGCCTTGTCGCCCGACGGCTCCATGGTCGCATTCAGCTATCAGGGAGACATTTGGAAAGCGTCTTCCGAGGGTGGCAACGCCGTGCGCTTGACCGTCCATCCCGCCGAGGACACCCAGCCACGATGGACCCCCGACGGATCCCGCATCGTTTTCACCAGCACGCGCTACGGCAACTCCGACCTGTTCTCGATGAACGCGTCGGGTGGCGATCTGCGCCGGCTCAACTTTGAGAGCTCGGCGGAGCAGCTGATCAACATCTCGCCCGACGGGAAGTTCGCCTATGGCTACACGAGCGCGTTTGGGCGTAGTGACCTCTTCCGCGTCTCGCTGCAGGGCGGCGACATGATCCGCCTGACGGGAGCCACCTACGAGGTCGAGTTCTTCCCCACTATCTCGCCGGACGGTAAGTCGATCGCGTTTTGCTCGGGGAGCAGTGGCGGCGGCTGGCGCAACCCGCTCCAGAGTGGTAGTAACACCGCGGAGATCTGGGTCGGTGACAACGCCGTGCCGGTGCGGAACATGCGGAAGATCACGAACAACGAGTGGCAAGACCTGTATCCAAACTACGCCCCCGACGGAAAGATCTACTTCATCTCGAACCGGAGCGGCTGGCCAAATCTGTGGCGCATGAACGGCGACGGCACCAAGCCAACTCAGCTCACCCAATTCACTGAGGGAGCCATGCGCCGACTGAGCGTCAGCGCGGATGGCAAGGTGGTGGCATTCGAGTTCGATTCCGAGTTTTGGCGCTATGACGTCGCCAAGCAGACGACCACCAAGATCGCGCTCGATGCCCCCGCCGATGCGCGCGCAACCCCCGAGACGACGTTGCAGCTCCAAGCAGGAGTCTCGAACTACGCGGTTTCGCCGGACGGCAAACGCACCGTCATCGAGGTCCGCGGCGACCTGTGGCTGATCCCGAGCACCGGCGGCACTACTCGGCGACTCACTCAGTCCGCTGCCAAAGACGAGCTCCCGGTCTGGCTCGACAACAACACGATCCTCTTCAACACCGGTCGAACGGGTAAGCGTGAGCTTTGGACGGTGACGACTCAAGGCGTCGAGAAGGTTTGGATCGCCGATACGACCGACGTCGGCAACGCACAACTCTCACCCGACGGCAAGATGGTCGCTTACTTCCGCGGCGATCGGCAGCTCATGGTGACCGAAGCCGCCGACCCGCGCAACAAGCGGCGTGAGCTGACCAAAGGGCGATTCGCTGGCGCAATGATGGGGAACGACTCGTTTAGTTGGTCGCCCGACTCGAAGTACATCGCGATCGGGCTGGAGACAGATCGGCTTGGCACTAACGCGCACTTGATCGACGTGGCGACCGGAGCCTCGAGGATCGTGGCGCAACTTGCGCGGAGTATGACGCCTCCCAAATTCCTCCCGAACGGCCGAAGCATTTT
This sequence comes from Chthonomonas sp., assembly GCA_016788115.1. Lineage (NCBI taxonomy): Bacteria > Bacillati > Armatimonadota > Chthonomonadia > Chthonomonadales > Chthonomonadaceae > Chthonomonas > Chthonomonas sp. The sequence continues at coordinate 398,817 of JAEURR010000003.1, forward strand.
CTTCACGGCGAACGAGTACGAGAACCTTGATCTCTACGTGGTGGACTTGGTCCAGGAGGACCTGAAGTTTACGGAAGAGGACCTGCTCTCACTGGAGGAGCCGAAGAAGGAAGAGCCAAAGGAGAAGCCCGCCGTCACGGTCAAGATCGACATGAACGGGATCCTGGAGAGGTTGCGAAGGCTGACCACGCAGGGCGCGGCCAGCGCCATCGCTAGCCCCGACAGCAAATCGATCTGGGTCTCTGCGGGTGGGGCCTGGACGAACATCTCGCTCGCGACCGGACAGGCCGTCCCCAACCCGGCCATGCCACCTACGGTCGGCAACCCCACCTTTGACAAGTCGGGTCGGCTACTCTTCGTCTCCGGCGGGCGCCTGCTTGCCGCGGGACCCGGCGCACCACCGGTACCCATCAACTTCCGAGCGGACCTTCGGGTCGATCAGCGGGAAGAGGAACTGGCTCTGTTCGACGAGATCTGGTTCATGATGGACCGGTTCTACTACAACCCAGCGATGAACAACCGTAACTGGCCCGGCATCAAGGCGAAGTACGCCAAGGTCGTACCGTTCACGACGAGCCGAACCGACTTCTATGCGCTGATGGGCGAGATGATGGAGGAGCTCGACAGCTCGCACCTGGGCGCGACCGCACCCGACGAGACGGTCCGCGGCGAGAGCGACCAAACTGGCTTGCTCGGCGTGGAGTGGGATTGGAACGCGCTGGATGCACGCGGCGAGTACATCGTCGCATCGGTGCTACCCCTGTCTCCGGCCGCGCACCCGCAATCGACGCTGATGCCGGGGGATCGTATCGTGAAGGTCAACGGCCAGAGCCCGGCCCCGACGAACCCCATCGCCAAGATCCTCAATGGCCAGGCGAACAAGCGGGTGACACTCGACATCGTCCGCGATGGCGCGCCCCTGACCCTGCTCATCAAACCCACCGTGTTTGGTGCTGCGACCCCACTAGCGCAAGCCCAGTGGGTACGAAATAATCGCCTACTGGTAGATAAGCTAAGTAACGGAAAGCTCGGCTACGTCTACTATGCGAGCATGAGCCAGCCCGTGCAAGACAACTTCTTGCGCGAAATCCGAACCCAAACGCAGGGGAAGGAGGGACTGATCATCGACGTTCGGTACAACGGCGGCGGCAGCACCGCTCAGCAGGCGCTGGGCATCCTGATCAAGACCCCGTGGCTGGTCCGAACTCGTCGCGATGCGCCCGAACTGAAGATGAGCGAGAACATCTACCGTGGCGATAGCCTGGAACTCCCGTCCGCGCTCATGATCAACCAGTACAGCTTCAGCAATGCGGAGATCTTCGCCGAGGGCTTCCGCCGTCTGAAGATCGGACCGGTGGTCGGCGAGAGAACGGGTGGCGGCGTCATCGGGACTTCCGCTGCCGAACTGTGGGACGGCGGTAGCATCCGCATGCCCGCGTGGGGTGCCTACACGATTGATGGCGAGAACCTGGAGCGCAATGGCCGCCGAGCGGACATCAATGTCCTTTGGGATCCAAATGCTGCACTTGAAGGCCGCGATGTTCAGCTTGAAGCCGCGGTGCGAGCGTTGCTAAAAAAGACAAAGTAGAAAGCGTCAGCTCTCGTCAAAGAGGTTCTGCGCGAACCATTCCCGGTCAAAATCGCGCAGATCCTCGGCCTTTTCGCCGACCCCGATGAGCTTGACGGGGACTTTGAACCGCTCGTAGATGCCGATCAGCGCGCCGCCCCGAGCGGTTCCGTCTAGTTTCGTAAGGATGAAACCTGTAACGCCCGCCGATTTGGTGAACTCCTCGGCCTGGCGAATGGCGTTCTGACCCGTGTTCGCATCGAGCACGAGCAGCACTTCGTCGGCGGTCCGCCCCAGCCCCTTCTCGAGCACTCGCGTGACCTTGCCGAGCTCTTCCATCAGACTCCCCTTGCTATGCTGCCGCCCAGCGGTGTCAGCGAGGACGTAATCGATTCCGCGGGCCTTCGCCGCATGGATGGCATCAAAAATGACGGCGGCGGCGTCCGCCCCGGGCTGAGTTCTCACGATCTCCGCGCCCGTCCGCTCCGCCCATATCTCCAACTGCTCAATGGCGGCGGCGCGAAAGGTGTCGCCTGCGGCCATGAGGACCGTCTTTCCTTGCCTGCGCAGCCGCGCTGCGAGCTTGCCGATACTGGTCGTCTTCCCAACACCGTTCACACCGACGAATAAGTAGACAGTCGGACCAGGCGATGCGTAGATCAAGGAAGTAGACGCGCCCTGATCAAACCGCTCCGCGATGGCTGCACGGAGGCGGACCTTCATGTCGCCGGGATCGGTGATCTTCTCGTCGCGCACCAGCCGTCGCAGTTGGTCCAAGATTTCGCTCGTGGTCTGGACGTGGGTGTCGGCTTCAAGCAGTGCCTCTTCGAGGTCTTCATACAGTTCATCGTCGATGACACCGCGACCGAGCATCCGGTCCACACGCTGCATCAGCCTCTTGAACATTAGCTAAGAGGATACCTGCGGCAGGGTCAGCGAGGGACCAGGGCCATGTCGCTCCAGTTCGCGCCCGCCTTGGCATCGACCTCGGTCGGCACATCCAGCGGCATGGCATTCTCCATCTCGCTCCGGATCTGGCCGACGGCAGCCATCTCATTTGGAGTCATCTCGAAGACCAGTTCGTCGTGCACCTGGAGCAGCATTTTGATGCCGCAGACACCCAGGTTCCGGCGCACATTCAGCATCGCGACCTTGATCATGTCGGCAGCGGCACCCTGGATCGGAGCGTTGATCGCCTGCCTCTCGGCGTACGTCCGCTCGTTGCGATTGGCGGCGTGGATGTCCGGGAAGTACCGGCGGCGACCCAGCATCGTCGTCGTGAATCCCTTCGCGCGAGCATCCTCGACCACCGACTCCGTAAACGCCTTGACCGTCGGGAACCGTTCGTTGTACTGCTGGATCAGCTGCTTGGCCTCGCTGATGCTGAACCCACCACCCAACTGGTTGGCCAGGCCGAAGTCGGTCACGCCATACAACACCGCGTAGTTCAACATCTTTGCAAGGCGACGCTGCTCCTTGGTTACATCGGCCTCGTCAACGTGGAACATAAGTGCAGCGGTCACGGTATGTACGTCGACTCGCTGGGAGAACGCTTCGACAAGCACCGAGTCTTTGCACAGGTGGGCGAGCAGACGAAGTTCGATCTGAGAGTAATCCAGACTGACGAGCTGAGTGCCCGGCGCGGCGACAAATGCGCGGCGAATCTGCCGACCTAGCTCGGTTCGTATCGGGATGTTCTGCAGGTTCGGCTCATTTGAACTGAGTCGCCCGGTTGCGGCCACGGTCTGGTTGTAGCTTGTGTGGATCCGCCCGTCAGGCCCAATCATCCTCGGGAGCGCATCGGCGTAGGTCGATTTGAGCTTGGTGAGTTCGCGCCAGGCGAGCACCTGAGTCGCGATGGGGTACTGCCCCTCAAGGGTCTGTAGAATCTCTGCGCCGGTGGCGTATCCCGTCTTGGTCTTCTTCGCCCCAGGGATACCCAGCTTGTCGAAGAGAATTTCCCCCAGCTGCTTGGGCGAACCGATCACGAATTCCTGTCCGGCCAGCTCGTACACCTTCTGCGCAGTTGCCCGGATCTGAACGTCCAGCGACTTGGAAAAGTCGGTGAGGAAATCCCGGCTGACCGCGATCCCATGTCGCTCCATTTCGGCGAGTACCGGGGCGAGCGGCCCCTCGATCTCGTCGAGAATCTTCATTTGACCCTCGCGCTCCAGCCGATTGCGCATCACGGCCTCCAGCCGGTCGAGACCGACCGCACAAGCCTCCGCGCTCTCCGGGGCTTCGACATCCAGGTAGCCCTGGATGAGATCGCGCATGGCGTATTGCGCGCGGCCCGATTGCAGCACGTACCCCGCCAGCATCGCGTCGAATCGGACGGGCTGCAACTCACTGAGCTTCGCCGCTTGCAATCGTGCGAGCATGGATTTGGCGTCGTGCGCGCGGGCGAGCGCTAAGTGCTCGGCAACTACGGGATCCGCCGCCTGGGTGTCCAAGCGAACCACATCGCCGTCGCGCGCAAAGATGAGCGTTCGCGCGCCGTCATCGAACATGCCTGCCTGGTCGGGCCCGGCTGCGACCACGGCGAACGGCTTGCCATCAATCCACTTTCGGAGGTCCTCGCCGGACCGCAAATCGCGCTGCGACTGCACTTCGACTCTCTCGACCACGGTTTCTACCACGGATGCGGCATGCTCAGCCCCCTCCAGGTAGGGTGCGAACACGAGCGGAAGCCGCTTCACGAAGTTACGGAATTCCAACGACTCCAGCATCTTTCGCGCCGCTTCGTACTGGCTAGGGCTCACTTGGAACTGGGCAAAATCCCACTCGATGGGAGCATCGCGGCGAATCGTGCAGAGGTCTTTCCACTTCGGGATTGCTTCGACCGCAGTCTCGATCTTGGTCCGGAACTTGTCCGGGACCTCCTCCAATCGGTCGAGCATCTCCTCGACCGTGCCGAATTTGTCGATGAGGAGTTTGGCCGATTTGTCGCCGATCCCGGGCACTCCCGGGATGTTGTCGCTGGTGTCTCCGGCGAGCGCCTTGTAATCTCGGAGTTGATCGGGCTCGAATCCGTACCGTTCGCGGACTGCGGCGGGATCATACATCACGACTTCGGTGACTCCGACCTTGGGCGTGACGACGCTGACTTGCTCGTCAACGAGCTGCAACGAGTCCAGATCACCCGTGACGATAGTGGTTTTGTAACCGTGTTGCTCCGCCTGGAGGCTAAGGGTCCCTACAATATCGTCAGCCTCCCAACCCGTCAGTTCGATTTGGGGGATACCCAGTGCCTTGATCAGTTCCCGCGCGACCGGCAACTGGACGCGCATCTCTTCTGGCATCTCCCGACGCGTTCCCTTGTATTCCGCGTACTCCGCGTGACGAAAAGTCTTGCCAGGGGCATCGAGAGCAACGAGCACCCCGGCCGGCTTCTCGGTCTCGATCATTCGGAAGATCATGGCGCAGAACCCATAAAGCGCATTGGTTGGCCGACCGTCGGTCGTGCTCATGAACTTGTTGCCGTAAAAGGCACGGTAGAGCAAGCTAAACCCGTCGATGAGAATGAGGCGCTTTTCGGGCATGGTGGGCAGGTTACCTTCGCCTCAATCCGCGTAAGATAATGAAAGAGATGAGACCACTAAGCTCGCGTTGGGGAGTGGCGCTAACCGCGCTGACGGTCCTGGGCATGATTGCGTGCTCCCGCAGCGGGGAGGGCCAGCCGGTGACGGCAGCGGCGGGTGCCGTTGGGGCCGACACCCCCGCCTTCTGGGTGCGTCCGGGGTTCAAGGTTACGCGCGTCGCCTCCGATCTGAGCAACGCAAGATTTATGGAGTTCGGGCCCAATGGCGACCTGTACATGAGTCGTCCCAATCGCGGCGACATCCTTACGCTGCGACGCAACGGTGATCAATATAAGGTTTCGGGGACATTCATCAAGAACAAGCCCTCCGCCCACGGCATGAGCTTCTATGACGGCTGGCTCTACTTCTCCACAACCGGTGAGATCTACCGATCGCAAGATACGAACGGAGACGGCGTCGCTGATACGACGGAGCTTCTTCTGAATACAGATCAACTGGGTGCACGCGGCGGCGGACATTGGTGGCGCCCCGTGCTGGTGACTGAGAAGGGGATCTTCACGGGCATTGGCGACGGAGGAAACATCAACGACGAATACGAATCGATGCGTCAGAAGCTGTGGTTCTTCCCCCATGGTTCGACCGAACGGCAACTGTGGTCGTCTGGCACGCGCAACACCGAGAAGCTTCGAATCCGCCCGGGGACGCAAGAGGTCTGGGGCATGGACCATGGCAGTGACAACTGGGGAAAGACACTGGGCGAGAAGACGGGCACAGATCAACCCTTCACAGATCGTGTTCCTCCCGATGAATTCAATCATTACAAGGAAGGTCAATTTTACGGACATCCCTTCGTGCTTGGAAATGGTATCCCGCGATTGGAGTTTAAGGATCGACCGGACTTCATCGAACTCGCTCGGAAGACGGTCGTCCCCGAGTGGAACTTCGGCGCACACTGGGCGATGAATGGATTCTGTTTCGCGACGAGTCGGGCATTGGGCGACGATGTGCAGGGGGACGCGTTCTGCGCAGCCCATGGGTCATGGAACAGCGTGGTCAAGGTCGGCTACCGCATCGAACGGGTTCTATTCGACCGCGTGACTGGAAAGCCTTACGGCTCTCTGGCCATGGTCAAGACGCTCGGACCGAACGGAGAAGTCTTGGCGCGTCCGGTCGATTGCGTCGAAGAGCCAGGGGGCTCCATCCTCTTCTCATGCGATTACACCAACGCCATCTATCGCTTGGAACGGCTGCCAGCGCGCTGATCGTCGCGGTGGCGGCGCTTGTCCCCGCGGCTCCCGTACGCCTAGCGGTCGTGCCGCTTGAGCGCGGTCCGATGCAGACCTTTGAAGAAAGCTGCGCCCGATGCCACGGCACTAACGGCGAGAATTACGGCACAGAGTTCGGCCGCCACCTCAGCGACTCGGAGCTGCGCAAGGTCACCCGCGAGATGGCCGACGGCCCGGGGGCGGTACAGCTCGATACCCGGGCACTCGATGCTCAAGTCGCCTTGCACCGAGCCTGGATCTTGCGTGAGCCCTTTGTGGCGTGGGTCAAGTCGAGCCGATCCGGCTGGTCAGGCGAAGTCTCTCCCGGCACGAAGCTCACTGCTCGCGCTGGCGGAAAGCCCATCGCCGTCAAGATGGACGGAACACGTTGGTCGATCTCCAAAGCCGCGACGGCACCCGTTCTCACTGCCCGTGTTGGCTCGCGTCAGGTGACGTTAGACCTCGCCAAGGCCGCTCACACGCACACCAAGCCGTTGCCGAAGTCAAAAACCCGGTAAGACCCCGCAAAGATTGACGGAGGATTGGCACGAATCCAGCGTACACTTGAACCGTATGTCTGCACGCGGTTGTTGGAGAACATGCGCCCTGATCGTTGTCGGTCTCAGCGCACTTACACCAGCTTGGGCAAATCCGGTCTCGGATTTCCAGGCGGAAGCCATCCGGCGCGAGAAGCGGTTGCCGGATCCCAAGTGGGCGGATTGGGCTGGCGGTCCGAGTTCGCGAGTTCAAGTCAAGCTTGCCGACCCAAGGGCGCTTGCATCGGTCGCTCGCAAGGCCAAAGCTCTCGCGTACGAGCCGATGAGCAGCGATGCCCACTGGGCAGTCCTCACGTTTGATTCCGCCGCCAGTGCGACTCGAGCACTCAGTTCCCTGCGCTCGATGGGAGCTTTGCAGGTCTTCCAAGAAACCACGCGCACGGTCGTCAAGGACGCCTTCGTACCGGTCGATCCGTACTATTTCCCCAACAATCCGTCTTCCCCGTGGCCAGGGCAATGGACTCTGAACAACACCTTCACTGCGGGCCGCGACATTAACGTGATTCCCGCTTGGAACAACGACTTTACGGGACTTGGGATCACCGTTGGGATCGTGGATGATGGCGTGCTTGTCACCCATCCGGACCTCACGGCCGGCATCTCGCTCACAAACGGCAAGAATTTCCAGAACGGCAGCAGTAACCCGAGCCCCAGCTACAACGATGACAACCACGGCACCGCGGTTGCAGGCATCGTCGCCGCACGCGGCAACACCGTCGGTGTGGTCGGTGTCGCTCCCAAGAGCACCATCGCCGGGCTGCGACTCGATTTCTATTCGGGGACCTTTGACACCATGGATGCCGACGCGACCCGCTACCGAAGCATCGTTGGCGACAACGCGATTCGCGTCAAGAACCACAGCTACGGTCCCGCAGCCATCTTCGCGAGCGCCGCAGGGACCACGCAGGCCATCCGCGATTCCGCCGCCGCTGGAACAATCCACGTCCGGTCGGCAGGCAATGCCCGTGGCAGCATCGCCGAGGACGTCAACAAGTACGCGGAACGAAACATTCCGGAGACTCTCGTTGTCGGCGCGATCGGCAGCGACGGCACATTCCTGCCAAGCTCAAGCTATGGCGCGAGCCTTACCTGCGTGGCTCCAAGCTGCGAATTTCTCGCCGTCACGCCCGGCCTGCTCGTCCTCACGACGGACCGAACCGGTGAAGGACTCGGCTTCAATGGCGCAGCAGACAGTTTCCCGAACGCGGACTACACGTCCCGCATGGGCTACACCTCCGCGGCCGCTCCCCTCGTGACGGGAGCAATGGTCTTGCTGGTCGAGCGACGCCCTGCTGCGGACGTGCGGTACGCAAAGCATCTGATCGCCCGCAGCTCGAAGCAGGTCGACCCGACGGACAGCACATCAGCGAGCGACGGCGGCTGGAAAACCAATGCGGCCGGATTCAAATTCAACCAGAACTACGGCTGGGGGATGATTGATGTCGGGTCGCTCCTGAACCAGGCGGCGCTCTACACATCCGCCACCACCCTCACGACTCAAACTACCGGTACCGTCAACGTGGCCGCAGCCGTTCCGGACAACAACGCCACCGGAATCTCGCGTACCTTCACGCTTGCCAGCGGTGCACCGATGGAAGAGCTGCTGGTCACGCTAAACGTCACGCACACATGGCGCGGAGATCTGGAAGCGTTCGTGACCTCGCCCAGCGGGACGACGAGTCGACTGTTCCTCCAAGCAGGCAGCGACAATGGCGTGAACATGAACTGGACGTTCAGTTCCAATGCCTTCTGGGGCGAGAACCCCGCAGGAACATGGACGATTCGCCTGACCGACCGCGGCGCGGCGGATGTGGGTACTTGGAACAGCTACGTCGCGACGGCAAGGATGGGCACCCTCGTTCCTGCCGCTACCACTATCAATGGCACCATCGACCTGCAGGGCTGGCCCGGTGCCCGGTTGAACGGGGAACCCGTGACGCTTGAGCTACGCGATGGTAGCAACGCCGTCGTCGCAACGATCAATACTACGTTGAACGCCAGCGGGCAGTACTCGATCAGCACGCCGCTTACCGGCACCTACGATCTGACCGCCAAGGGACGCACCTGGTTGCGGGCACGCCGCACCGCGCTCGTCGTCAACGGCACAACCTTGAACGCACAGAACTTCAGCCTCATCAACGGCGATTCAAACGGCGACAATTTTGTAGACTTGTTCGACTATCTGATCATGTCGGACTCGTACGAGACTGGCTTGGGTGACTCGCAATTCGATGCCCGCGCCGATCTGAACGGCGACGATGCGGTCGATTTGTTCGACTATTTGATCCTCTCGGGCGCGTACGAGCTCGAAGGCGACGTGTAAAGTACAACTTGGTGTTGCGAAGGCTACAGGGTTCCTCGGAGCCCTGTAGTTTTTCTTGGGGAGGGCCGATACTTTCAGTAGCAAATTTGTTGGACCCTACCCATGGAAACCAAATTTCTTGATCTGACCCGACTGCTCGAAGTCGCCGATGGCGACACCGAGTTTGTCACTCAAGTGCTGACCGAGTACGCGCACACCGTGCCGGAGCTCTTGACCGAGCTGCAGACGGCCATTGATCACGAAGACCTCCTGGGGGTACAAAGCCGTGCCCACGATTTGAAGGGTACGAGCCAGACGGTTGGAGCCTATGCGCTGGCCGAAGGTGCCCGTGCCGTGGAAATGGCCGCACGAGATGAGGATTGGGATGCGATCCGATCGCTTCGCCGCAACCTAGAAGCCACTTGGAACGAAACTCAGCAAGAAGTATCCAACGCAGCGTAACCCGCTTATGAACATCCTGGTCGCCGACGACGATAGCGCCACACGTTTGCTCCTTGGTCGCATGATCGAGCGCGAAGGGCACCACGTGACCACCGCCAAGAATGGAGCGGAGGCACTCGAGCTCTTCAAAGAGTCTCGATTTGACGTGGTCATCTCCGACTGGATGATGCCCGTGATGGATGGACTTGAGCTCTGCCGTGAGCTTCGGTACACAGAAGGCTTGGACTACGCCTACTTCATCATGGTCACCGCCAAGGGCCACCGTGAAGAGCGGCTCAATGCCATCGAAGCCGGAGTGGACGACCTTATCAACAAGCCGCTCGATTCAGAGGAGCTGCAAGCTCGCCTGAAGGTGGCAGCGCGCATCCTGCGTACTCAGACCGAACTCCGCCAGAAGAGCGAAGAGAACCGACAACTCGCCAACGTACTCGAAATGGCGAACCGCCGCGTGAGCGAGCTGTTCAAGAACCTTCCGGTCGCGTGTCTGACCATTGACCCCACCGGTATCGTGATGGAAATCAATCAGCGCGCCGAGCGGCTGCTCGGAGTCACCTCCGGAAGCGTCTGGATGCAGCCATTCTACGACTCGGTCGTGCCCAGCAAGCACCGTCGCAAGGCGCTTCAGTTAGCCTCACGGGCGGGCGAAGGGGAGATGATCCTCGACTACCCGTGGCAGGTCGAACTGATCGGCGGTGAGCTAAAGAGCCTGATCATCAACACGTTCCCGATTCGATCGCCTATGGGGGCGATCGTTGGATCGGCCATCACCTTTGTGGACCTCACGAAGGAGCGACAGCTCACCAAGCAGATCCGGACCCAACTCGCCGTCCAGCGTCAGACGAATGCGGAACTAAAGATTCTGAGCGACAAGCTCGACCTGCTCGCAAAGACCGACGGCCTCACCGGACTGTTCAATGTCCGGACCTTCAAGGCGTTCCTCACCACCGCAATGGAGAATGCCGCCAAGAAGGGCACACCGCTTTCGATCCTGCTCACCGACGTCGACAAGTTCAAATCGTTTAACGATGAGTTCGGCCACCTTGTGGGAGACGAAGTGCTCCGCAAGGTTTCGTCGACCATGCGCGCCATTGTAGACCAGACCCCTGGGGCCATGGTCGCGCGGTACGGAGGCGAAGAGTTCATCGCCGCGATCCCGGGTATGGAAGCGAGCGACGCCGTCGAGTATGCGAATCAACTGCGACTCGCGATCCAAGACCAGGAGTGGACCTATAGGCAGGTGACGTCAAGCTTCGGCGTGGCGACGTTCTCGCCGGACCTGGATACCGTCGAATCGTTCGTCAAGTTAGCGGACGATGCGCTCTACGCCTCGAAGGAGAACGGTCGAAATCGCGTCACTCATGCGCAGGAACTACGCTCAGCGGCCGCGTAACCGGCGCAAAACTCCCGTATATCGCCCGGTCCTGATTCACAGGACCCCGCCAAGAATTGGGACATAAGCCACGGGGCTTGCGGTGATCGAATGGCAAAGGGATACTCGTTTCGACAGGATGTACGAACTGGGCTCAACACAAAGCTCGACCCCCGAATCTTGGTGGGCAGCCAGCTCATGCAGCTCGGCTCGCTAGAGCTTGAGAGCGCGATCGAGACAGAGCTTGCAGAGAACCCCGCCTTGGAGCGCATTTCCGAGAGCGAGGAGCCGGTCTCGCAAGAGGAAATCCTCGCGAAACTGAATCGGGATGCCGACATCTCTCACGACTACGAGAACTACCGAAGCCGGCCCGACGGCGACGACACGCTCGACTGGCTCGACTTCGCCTCTAGCCGCGATAGCCTCCAGGACGTGCTGGCCGGCCAGCTCTTGGCTGATGCACCGCCTGCCGAAGTCGAGCTTTACGAAATCTTGATCGGCGCAGTCAATGAGCGTGGCTACCTGGGCGTCCCGCTAGAAGAGATTGCATTGCAGACGAACGTCTCGCTCGAAGAGGCAGAGGCAGCACTTCAGCGACTTCAAGCGTGTGAGCCAGCCGGAGTTGGCGCGCGCAACGTTGCCGAGTGTCTGTACTTGCAGCTCCGTGGGGACGATTCTCTTGAAGCCAAGATCGCCCGGTCGCTACTGAAAAACAATATGGACTACATCGTCCACCGGAACGCCAAAGCGGTTGCGCGCCAATTCTCAGTGACGCCGCAGCTCGCCGAAGCAGCCTTTGAACTTGTGTCAAGCTTGACCCCCTATCCCGGCGACGAGTACGAGTACACGGGGTCCGGCTCGAAGCCCTCTCGCGCTCAAGCGGAGATCGTCTTTGACCACACGCCGTCCGGATGGGAGATCACCGTCCGGGGTATCCGCGCCGCGGACCTGAGGGTCTCGCGCGCCTACTCCGAGCAGATGGCCGCGCTCAAGGGCAAACACAAGATCCAGAAGGCAGAGTACGCCCACGTGAAGGCGTTCGTCCAACGGGCAGAAGTCTTCATCTCGGCGCTGGAGCAGCGCGCGCAGACCCTGCTCAAGATTGCCGATCATCTCATCCGGACACAGGGTGGATTCATCCAGACTGGACAGTTCAAGTTCCTAAACGACCTCACACGGCTCAAGCTGGCCCGCGAGATCGGGGTCCACGAAAGCACGATTTCTCGCGCGACGATGGAGAAATGCGTTCAGATCGCAACCGGAGAAATCGTTTCGTTCGACATCTTCTTCGACTCCAGCCTGAAGGCGAGCAAGATGATCGAGGAGATCTTGCAATACGAGAACCCCAACAGCCCGCTGAGCGATGCGCGAATTGCCCAGATGCTTGAGGCGGAAGGGGTCACCATCGCCCGCCGTACTGTCAACAAGTATCGGGACAAAACCAGGCTGCTGAGTTCACGCAAGCGCAAGTCCGCGTAGTCTGCCCAGACTTTTTTCGGGGAGGCGTCACATTCTCGAATCGTTTCGACGATATAGAAGTGCGTTTAGCAAACAATGCTGAACGGGGAGTGTGAAGCGGATAAAAGGAACCCGATAGAGGTTCGAGTATCGCAAACAGCATTAACCGCAAACACTGAATTCTCTTACCTAGCGGGCTTCGACCTCTCCTTCCCGCTAGGTGATTTTATTTATGACCCACAAAACCACTAAAGATATTGCTGGTTTTGCCCGAGTTAACGATTAAGAGTTGTGCCATCAAGGTGCGACCAAACGATCTGTGGCTACTCGGCAGAAGCAGCTCAGACGAAAGCAAAAGCAACAAGCATCCCCAGCGGGTTTTGTCCTCTCCTTCCCGCTGGGATTTTTTTCGCCTAGCTCTTGTTGCGAATGTGGAGCAGATCGCCGTCCTGGACCACGTACTCTTTCCCTTCGAGCCGCATCTTGCCCGCGCTGTACGCAGCATCCAGGCTCCCGAACTCGCAGTAGTGATCGTAGCTGACCGTCTCGGAGCGGATGAACCCCTTGGCGATATCCGTGTGGATGGTGCTTGCAGCCTTCAGTGCAGTCGATCCCCGGCGCAGAGGCCATGCACGCGTTTCGGACTCGCCAGCGGTGAAGAAGGTGATCAAACCGAGGGCATCGTAGAGCGCCTTAACGACTTTGGAACTGGCTGGTTCTGAGATGCCAATGCTTGCGAGGAACTCGGGTTGGTCGGCTGCATCAAGCATCGCGATCTCTTCTTCTAGGGTCGCGCAAACTGCGAAGCTCTGGGTACCCATCGCCGCCAGTTCCTGCATACGCTTTTGGACGGATTCTCCTGGCGCGGCGGCTTCGTCCTCCCCGACGTTGAAGGCAACTACCATCTCTTTCGCGCTAAGGAACTGGTAGTTGCGTACAACGACCATATCGCCCTCATCGAGCTCCAGAGCGCGCAGTGGCTTGCCTTCCTCAAGAGACGGCTTCACCCGCTCCAAAAACTGCTTTTCGAGGTACTCCGGATGGCCGGCTTGGCGCACATTCATGCTCTTCGCCAACTTCTCCAAACGGGTCTCGACGATCTGCAGATCCGCCAGTAACAACTCCTCATCGACCAGCGCTTGATCGCGGGCCGGATTCACCTCCGCATGATAGGGAGAGGTGTTGCTCTCAAATGCACGAACCACGTGCAGGAGCACCTCGGCCTTGCGCGCGCCATCGAGAAAACGCTGGGTGAACATCTTGCCGGGACCGCCTTGGATCGAGTCCAAATCGTCGTGAAGCACGACCGTGGCGGGGGTCACCTTCTTCGGCTTGACTTGAGCGACGATTTTGTCAAATCGCTCATCGGGCACGGGCACCGCGGTCACATCGCCCTTGGCTTGACCGCGCGCCGACGCGCGATACAGCGAGCTTCGCCCGCATTGATTGAATCCGATGAGACCGACTTTCATGAGAGGACCTGAGACACAGAAACGCCGCCCACCCGAGGGTGCCGGCGGCTGGTCTTAGGATACCCCGCAGAGGGCTATCGACCCGAAAACTCGACTTGGACGGGCCGCCGAGGAAGCTGGCTCGGGAGCACCCAGAACAGGTACATGGTCGCCAGGAGCAAGACGAGCGGTAGCCAAACTCCCCGCATCTTGCTGCGTCCATTTGTGCTCTTTGAACCTGGCTCCACCCCCATATTATGACTCGCTAGGAAAATTCTCAAGATTGTTGTCACATTTCGGGGACTTTTTGACCGATAGACCTTTGAAAGGAGATCGCGACTCGGGGAAGCTTCATCGCACCGGCCGCGACAACAAAACCGAATACCTGCCGAGTAGCACTTGCTGTCCTCTCCCGCTACTCGGCTATTTTTTTGCCTCAGCTTCCCTTGGTTGGTACGTAGCGGAAGGGCAGCACGGTCGCTCCGCCCGGAGTTCCGTTCCCCGAAGGGAGCGTCGCAGCAAACGCACTCAATTCACCGTCCAGAGCGACGCCCGCCGTGGAGGTCACCGTGTCCGCGATGACGACTTCGTACTCTCCTTCAGCCATCTTGCTCGGAAGCGTGAGCGTTACGCGCTTGTTCGTGGCGTCGTAGGCATATGCCTTGGGAAGCACTTCGCTCGTCAGCTTGTTCCGGACGGTGAACGCAGCACTGGTGGCGTTGACCGCCGACTGGAACTGGAGCGTGATCGTTCGGCTGCGGTTCGCGAGGTTCCCGCCCGGCGCAGGCGTCGATGCCACCAGCACCGGAGGGCCGGCAACGTAGGCCGCCGTCGTCAAACCAGTCGCGAGGACCCACGTGTCCGGGTCCAGACTCACCGCCGATGGTGTCGCAGAAACTGGAATGACGTACCACTGGTCGCCGACGGCGTTATTCCAAATCTTGCGCCGCGTCGTCACACCCCCGATCGTCGTCTGTAGGTCGATCGGCATGCGGAACTTGGGATAACTGGCGCTCTGCTTTTGGCTGACTTGTAGAAGCAGGTAAGT
This sequence comes from Chthonomonas sp., assembly GCA_016788115.1. Taxonomy (NCBI): domain Bacteria; kingdom Bacillati; phylum Armatimonadota; class Chthonomonadia; order Chthonomonadales; family Chthonomonadaceae; genus Chthonomonas; species Chthonomonas sp. Next base: position 413,838 of record JAEURR010000003.1, read on the forward strand.
TTGGCCGCCCGCCGTCGTGGCCGAAGTACCATACGTGTACGATGGCGCACCGATATCGTAGATCCATGGATCGAAGAACCAGCGTAAGGAACCGCCGTAGCGCGCCTCGGCCACAGCGATGAAATCTTCCGTGTCCGCGGTCGAGTAGCCATAGGCCGCACGGTAGTCAGCGAGAGTCCCGAAGAACGCAGTATCGCCCAGAATCGACCGTAGCATGTGCAGAACCCAGCCCGGTTTGCGGTACGAGAAGCTCGTGCTGAAGATCCGGTTGACGTCGGTGGTGACGTAGCAATAGACCGAGCCGTTGACGCTCGACGGACGGAGGCTCGACATCGTGCTCTTGAGCGCGGCGAGTCCCGTCGATCCCGGTTTGAACTCGCTCCACAGCGCCTCGGAGTAGGTCGCAAAGCCTTCGTTCAGCCAGATATCACTCCACGTCGCGCAAGTGACCAGATCACCCCACCACTGGTGCCCCAGTTCGTGAGCGTTGACCGACTCCCAGAAGCCACCCATCCCGGTGGAAGTCTGGTGCTCCATGCCACCGCTAAACGTGAACTGATAGATGCCGTATTTCTCGTTGAGGAACGGGTACGGACCGTACTTACTGCTGAGGGTCCCCAGGATGGTCTTGGCCGTCTTCCATGCGTTGCGGTTGGCGGTCAAGTCGTACTCGGGCCAGATCCAGTAGTCCAGTGGCATGCTGCCGGTCGAGTGGGTGTAGGTGTCAGTGAAGTTGTTGAAGTTCGTGACCGCGATGAAGACCAGGTACGGCGAGATCGGGTAGTTCGACTTCCAGCGGTACCGCGAACGCGTTGTGTCCACGACATCCACCCCCTGGAGGATGCCGTTACTAACGCCCTTGAGCGTATTCGGGCATGTGATCGCCACGTCGGCTAGGAACTTGTCGGTGTTGTCGTCCTTGGTCGGCCACCATGTGGAGGCGTAGTAGGGCTCGCTCAACGAGAAGACGTACGGTGCTCCCGAATGAGTCCCAAACTCGATGCTGCCGAGACCGACGGCGGTAGCAAGGCCATCGTAGCCAATCTGCAGCGAGAAGACCGTATTCACTCCGTACGCGACATCGAAGTTTGCGACGACATTGCGCGAATCTTCGCGTGTGAACGTGATGGTGCGTCCATCCAGCTTTAGGCTGGTGATGGTGTAGTTCGAGTCGAGCTGAAATCGGAACTGGTTGAAGCCCGGCGACAGCACGCGGGCGGTGATGATGTTGGTGCCGACGATCCGCTTGTTCGTTTGCGGCGTGACCTCCAAGCTCAGGCTATTGGCCAGGACATCCGTTTCACCCACCGCGCGAAAGGCAGTGGTGAACCCCTCCGACCGCTTACGGCTCATCATCTCGGCCCATCGTTCGGCAGCAGCGCTCTTACCGCAACCATCGGGAGCAGGATCGGACGGGAGCGCCCAGGCAGCAGACGCGGCGAGGCCACAAACAACAAGCAGCTTACGAATCAACATTGCATTCAAGGTGTCCCTCTTCAGAGACACCTTTAGGTTACATCAGGTTCGCGGCGATGCCACGATTACGAGTCAAAATCGCACGACCGGGTAAGCGTCTCCCACTGGTCGAAGTCTTTCGCCAACCGCTCCAACTTCTTCCGTGCGTAGTCGAGCCCCGGATTTCCCAGCACCAGCCGGAGCGGCGGCTCGTCTGTGGCCACCATCGTGACCATGGCCTTAGCGGCACGGACTGGATCGCCGATCTGGGTTCCGTGCATGTCTTTGAGGGCACTTCGACTGCGCCCGACTTCGGTGTCGGTGTACGCCGGCATCGCATCGGAGACGACGAGCGAACGACCCGTGAAGTCCGTTCGGAAGGGGCCTGGTTCGATGAGCGTGACCTTCACCCCGAACCCCGCGACCTCCTGGGACAACGATTCTGAGATGGCTTCGAGCGCAAATTTGGACGAGCAATAGTAGCCCGAGCCGGAGAAAGCAACTAGACCCGCGACGCTGGAGATGTTGAGAATCCTTCCCCCGCCTTGCGAGCGCATGATGGGTAGGGCTGCCTTGATGCCGCGCACTGCGCCCCAGACGTTGGTTTCGAACATCGTGGCGACCTGGGCGAGGTCAACTTCCTCGATCGCCCCGGCGACGCCGTAGCCGGCGTTGTTGACGAGCACGTCGCAGCGGCCCCACTCCTTGAGCATCGTGTCCAAAACCGGCGTGAACGCACCCTCTTCGGTGACGTCCAGTCGGGCAGTAAGGCAGTGATCGGGATAGCGCTGGACGAGGTCTGCGAGGACCCCCGGCTTGCGCGCGGTGGCCATGACTTTGGCTCCCTGCGAGAGCGCTTCCTCGGCGAGGGCGCGACCGAGACCGGTCGAACAGCCAGTGATGAGCCACACGGAATCTGAAATTTGCATTCTCTTGAGTTCGAGTATGGCACGCGCGCGTTACCTCGCCATAATCGCTAGATTGTTGACTTTCGGGAAGAAAAGAGCGATCTTCTTCTGTAGACTATCGTGGAAACAAAATGAGCGGGCCTGCAAACCCGGTTTCACAGTCTCAACGAAGAGAACGTATGGCGCGACCCAAAGAATTTCAAGTTGACGAGGCTCTCAACCGGGCCATGGAAGCGTTTTGGGAGCGCGGTTTCGAGGCGACTTCGCTTCAGGATCTGACCGAGAGGACGGGTGTACAGAAGGCGAGCCTCTACGGCACGTTTGGCGACAAGCGTTCGTTCTTCCTCCAATCGCTGCGCCGTTACCAAGACGAAGGGGCCGCCAAGCTGGCGGAGCATCTTGCCCAAGCCGGGCCGGTGAGAGAGGTAATCCGCTCGCTGATGCTCGTCCCCCTCAACTGCCAGGGCAAAGGTTGCTTCTGCGTGAACACTCAGGTCGAACTCGCTTCGCACGATCCCGAGATTGCTCAGACGCTGCACGATCACTTCACCCGGACGACCGACACGATTGGCGTCGCCTTGCAGCGAGGGGTGGATTCGGGAGAGTTTCGACCCGAGTTGGACGTTTGCGCCACCGCCGAGCACGTGCTGACATTGCTGTACGGCCTTTACGTCGTCAGTAAGGGCCGTACAGACAATCGATCGATCGCCATGATGGCGAGCGTGTTCGTCGATTCGCTTTAGAGCTTGAGGTCGACAATTCCGCTGACACCGACGCCTTCGACGGCTTGGATACCCTTGTCCACCTGAGTACTGGATACGGGGATCAGTGCGCGGATCCGAATCTCTTTGCCGAAGAGATCAGTCTCGGGCTGGGCGACGGCGACTACCTGCTCAACGCGTGCTTTGGTCCCGACGACCTGGGCCGCACCTATCGCAGAGCTCTTGCCAATACCGACACTTATGATCGGAACTACTTTCGTGAATTTATCTTCAGTGTCCTTGTGCTTGGTGAGCTTGTTGATGGCGTTATTGATGTCACCGCCGAATCGCTGGACCGCAGCCCCGACACCGATGATCTTGATAACCTGGCGGATTTGGGGTGCACCGATTGCCGTGAGTGCGAGCGTGGTCCCGAGAACAACGTAAAGCTTAGTGCGCGACATTTTCATGGTATGAGTTCATCTCCTTGAATGGGGTGCAACTTATCATACGCACGAAGAAGGCCCGGGGTACAAGCCCCCGGGCCTTTGTTTCGATTCGAGTCTCGAGAGACTAGAAGCGAAGAGTGAGCTGGCTGGTGAGGAAGCCGCCGCGGTAGGTACCCGCGCCGCCCATGCCCCACGCGAACGGATTGTTCACGCTGCCGTACTCGTAGGCGAAGTTCAGGAGGGCGTTCGTGCCGAGGTTGTAGCCCAGGCCGATGGATGCCCATCGCTGTCGGATGTTGTTACCGGTGATCTTCACCTTGGCTTCTTCGTAGCCGAGCATGGCGGTCCATGCGTCGTTGACCTTGTAGTCGAGACCGACGTTCAGCGACTCGATCTTGGTGTCCTTAGCGATACCGCCAAGGGCCTCGATCGTGTTACCGAATTCACCAGCTGCATGAAGCTTCATTGCCTGGGTCGGAGCGAACCACACCGTACCGTAGAAGGTGGCGATGTTGGTCGGGTTCCAGTTGGTGCCGATTCGGCGCCAGCTACCCTGGGCAGCGAAGTCTCGCTGAATCTTGCGGTACTCGGCCATTGCGCCCCAGTTCTCCTGGTTGTACGTCGCATTGGCGAATGCAGCCTGGTTCAGACGATCCATGCCGAGGTTCTTCGTGTTGTGGGTCATGATCGACTTGCTGTAACCAGCGTTGACGTCGAAACCACCAACCTTGAACGAGCCATCAACGCCCATGACGTTGAGTCGGTTCGGGAAAGCAGCAGCGATCGCGCCATTGAAGTCGTGATACACGTATGCTGCGTTCACTCGGCCGAGCGTACCGACGTTGAAGCCGATCACTGCACCGAGCAGGTTGTCCGGGGTACCGAAGCCAGTCGTACCATTGAGGGCCACGCCGTTGTTCGAATTTCGGTTCGACCAGCGGCCACCCATGATGGCGAGGTCCACGCCACCGAAGTTGAACGTGAGCTTTCCACCGTCAACGCGGTAGGCGCCATCGTCCCATCGGCTGTTGGCGAAGTACAGGGTATTGTCTGCGCGCATCAGGATGTACGGAGCGATCTTCGCCTTGATTCGACCCACTTCTGCGTTGAAATCGACGCCAACGAGGCTGGTGTCGAAGTTCACAGCAAAGCTGTCGATGTACATGTCACCGTTGATGTTGTCTCGGTAGTCAGCGCCACCGGTCACGAGGTCGTTCAGGATGCCATTGGCGCCCATCGCGTTACCGTAAACCAGGGTTGCATTCCACTTCGGACCTTCGGTGTTCGTACCCTTGAGATCGATAGCGAGCTCATGGTAGACGTTCAGGTCGCGGGTGAGACCGGTCTGGGCACCGCCAGCCTGGTCGTTTGCACCGACGATGCGGCCTTCCTTGTTCATGCCGGTTCGCTTGTCGCGGCTGTTGCCAGCGAAAACGACGATGTTGGCATCGCCGCTGATCGAGACCGGGAACTTGACGGCTTCAAGGGCTGCTACGCGGCCTTCGAGGCCACCCAGCTTCTCCTTCATCATGTCAACGTCGTTGCCGAGGCCAGTGAGTTCCTTCTCGAACTCTTCAACCAGCTTCTTGAGCGTAGCGACATCATCGCCCCAGCCCTTCATGCTGTCAACCTGTGCTCGGAGGGCCTTGATGCTGTTCATCGCATCGCCATTGTCGCCCTTGCCCATCATCTCTTCGAGAGCCTTCAGCTGCTCGGCGAGACCATCGGTCATGCTCATCATGCGCTTGTAGGCAGCATTGATGGCCACGGCCATCTCGTATCGAGTGGCGAGGCGAGGACCGCGGTACTGACCGTCCGGGTAACCAACGACGATGCCCTCAGCCTTCAGGTTCTCCAGAGCCTCGTAGGCCCAGTGGTTTGCCGGAACGTTGGGGAATTGATCTTGAGCCATCGCGGGAACGGCCATAGCCGCACCGAGAACGAGGCCCAACGAGATCTTAAGCGTTCGCTTCATTTATTACTCAGTTCTCCTAGTAGTTTGTTCTCGAAGAACAAAGATGAAACTGAGCGCTGCGAAGGCCGGCCGCAATCTGAATTCCCATAACTTCCTTGAGTTTCCTATGAGAACCAAGTCACGCGGCCCGTGCTCAGCTCGTTGCATCCTGCAACTTCGAGGAGACAGATTCACTCCATCCCACATGCATTATTGGTGATAGCCTGTCAAAAATGCAAGTCATTGGGAGATTTTTGTTCGAAAGAACCTCATGTGACTTGGGACGTTTGCCCACTTTAAGGGATCCTGTACACAAGAAATGGCGAAGCTACAGCGATTTGGATGGCTCCTGGTGCTCGTGCTCCAGACGGTGGCGGCCTGGGCGCAGGCGGGGGCGACTGGGGAACTCCCGTTCCTCCCGACCCGCAAGTGGGCCGTTGTCGTGGGCGCATCGAAGTACGACCACTTACCTGCCCTGCGCTATGCCTCCCGGGACGCCGGGGAGTTTGCTCGGGTTCTGCGTGAGGATATGGGGTTCCAATCCGATCGGGTTGCGCTCCTGTCCGACGCAGCCGACAGCATCAACCTGCCTACCACCGAGAACATTCGAGCGACCCTGAAGCGGGTCCTCAGCGACAAGAGTCTCGACCGCGGCGACCTGTTCATCTTCTACTTTTCGGGTCACGGCACCGCCACCAAGACGGGCGACTATCTTCTGCCGACCGATGCCAAGGTCGAAGACGCCGAGAAGAAGGGGCTTCCCGTTCGCGACCTCGTCTCCTCCATCGTTCAGGCTGGGCTCAAAAATGTTCTCATTCTCTGCGACGCATGTCGGTCGGGCGCGAAAAACGAGTTCGGTCGAGAGTTTCAGGAGTTGGGGACGAAGGCGAATTTGGCGGTCATGCTCGGGTGTGAGCCTGGCGGACGCAGCTACGAGTACCCGCAACTCAAAGGAAGCGCTTTCGCCCATTTCTGGTTCGAGGCGCTGAAGGACACCACGCTGCGCAACCCGGTCTCGGGTTCACTTTGGGCGAGCGCAGTCGCGGAAAAAGTTCGCAAGGACGTTCTCGAGTACACGGCTCCCGACTATGGCGAGGAGGCCCAGCGCCCCGTGCCATGGACCGAGGGCTCACAGGATGTCTTGCTCGGAGCCTACGTGAGCGGTCGCGACACGCAGACCGCAGTCAAGGAGTTCCTGGCCGAGACGACGCAGCGAGATGTCGCCGGACTCTCGACCGCGCTCGTCGCCTACTCGGAGGCGATCTTCCTCGATGGCGATGGGTCTGAGACGATTGAACTGCTCAAAACCGCCGAACGGCTGGGCGAGATCACGCCCTATGGTCGGTACCTCTTGGGGCTCGCTCTTCAGTTCGCAGGCCGGAGCGCAGAATCTGCACGGACCCTCGATGAGCTTGCCAAGCAAACCGACTCGGACTACTATCGCGCGCTCGCCATCGTCAGCAATCCACGCCGGACGGACACCAGCAAAGAGCGGGTCGCGGCGGCGCTGAAGCTCTGGGCGGATTCACCGGACTCGGTGACTGGCGCGCTCGTGCTCTCGATGCTCCAGTTGCACGGGGATGCCACCGGCGAACGCGCGTTCCTAACCGAGTTCGTCAAGGCTGAAAACATCGACGATCGGGAGCGTCTCGCGGCCAAAGCCACGATGCAGATCATGGATGCGGACTTGGCGACGGCGAAAGCCACGATCAAAGAAGCACTCTCCAAGCCCGGCGTGCTCCCGCCAGACTCTGCGCTCGTCATTAGCTATTACGCGGCGTGCATGGCCGAGGGCGCAAACGACGAGGCGGTCCACTTTCTGAACGAATGGAACGCCAAGGAACCGCAGGCCAGTTACGAGATCTTTTTGGCAGGCATCGCCAAAGCCGAGGGCAACGAGGAGGCAGCCCAAGCTCATTTGATCGAAGCAATGGATCTGGAGATCAGCCCGGACCAAATGATCTTGATGGTGCGGTTGACCGGCCTCTCGGCGGGAGTCGTTCGGGACAAGATGCTAGCAAAAGCCAAGGAGACGCCGTACTCCTGGAAGGCCCGTCTGGTGGAGATGATCGCCCGCGCACTCTCGGGAGACAGTAAGAACGACGACCTGGTCGCGGAGATGGAGAAGTACGCGGACGATCCGCTGAACATCATGCTCGGCTGCTACCCGACCGTCGATGTCTTGCTCACGGAGCTCGTTGCAAAGGGGGCCGTCGACCCTATGGTGGTGGGGACGCTGCTCAGTGTCTATTCGGGCTCAATGATCCCGTTCGTCTCAGACTTTCAGTTTGACCCCGACGTCTGGGTTACCTTCATGGGCCTGGCGCTGCGTGCGGAGCGAAACAACCAGGTCGGATTTCTCGTGAACCGCAACTTGGCTCCGAAGCTTGAGGCGCTATCCGACAAGCTCCGGGCAGTGCTTTGCATCGGATCGCTCTGCGTCGGCAATTTTGAGCTCGCCGACAAGGCGATGAGCAAAGGCCGCGTCTCAGATCAAAAGTGGGGCAGCAACTGGATCTATGCGATGAGCCTGGCCACCCGCGGACGGGAGGCCGAAGCAAAGAAGTGGATCGAGGGGCAGCCGGTCTATGGCGATCTACAGTCGATCAACACAGCGTTCTTGGTCTATCTGCAGTTGGGCGACGGAAAGACGGAGGGCGCGCGTGAGGCGCTTATGGCACTCGATGCTGACCCTCTGAGCATCCAGTGGCGGTACCTAGCTTGGCGAAGGCTAGGCGATGTCGAGAACGCCAAACGGTGCCTTGAACAGCTCCGATCGACCCGCAACTGGAGCACGATGTTCGTCGATACCTTCGCATTGGGGATCGCCTACAACGATTTGGTCACCGCCAAAGACGTGGCGGGAGTGAACTCCTTCGCTTACGATGCCGCGATCTCATTCGCAGGGAACCCGTTGATGCGGACGATCCGCTATGCGGGCGTCAGCAAGCCCTCCGATCTGAAGGGCAGTCTGAAGTTCAAGGTGGTGTGTTACACCGACGCCCAGGAATACGTGAACGGCACCATGGCAATCAAAGTGGACGGCAAAGGGGTCGTGACGGGAAGCCTGCTGCTGGACGATCAACCCGCCGGGGTGATCAAAGCCACGGTGGACGAGTACGGGAACCTCAAAGGCACGTGTGTGTTCGGGAAGTTTCGGTGGGAGATCGCGGCAAAGCTTGCACCCGAAGCGATGTACAAAACGGACGCCAATCTTCGCGAGCGTAGCCAGGTGTTCGAGCTCATGGACCCCGAGGGCTCTAGGCTGCTGGTCAACGCCTTCCCGCCCGAAGTAGAGCGTGCGCCTCCGGCGAAGCCCTAACGACGAATCTCGGATAAGAGCTCGGCGGTCCTCTCTTCCATCATCGCGTGGTCTCCCCGGGTTTCCACATTGAGTCTAATCACAGGCTCGGTGTTGCTACCGCGCAGGTTGAAACGCCACTGATCGAACTCCATGCTCAGGCCGTCGATGCGGTCGATTTTCCCGCCGGAGTACTTCGATTCGACGCGGCCGAGGACCTCGGGAACCGATTCCACGGTCGAGTTCACTTCCCCGCTACACGGGTATTTGGCGATCATGTCGCCCACCAGTTCGCTCAGCTTCTTGCCCGTCTTGCTGAGGAGATCGGCGATAAGGATCAGCGGAACCATGCCGCTGTCGCAGTACCAGTGTCCCTTGAAGTAGTGGTGGGCGCTCATCTCGCCGCCGTAAATGGCATCCTCGGCGCGCATCTTCTCTTTGATGAACGCGTGACCGCTCTTGCACACCACCGGACGACCTCCCATGCGCTCAACAATGTCAAGCGTGTTCCACATCAGGCGCGGATCGTAAATGATCGTCTGGCCAGGGGACTGGGTGAGCAGCGCTTGGGCCAAGACTCCGACGATGTAGTACCCCTCGATGAAGTTGCCCTGATCGTCGAGGAAGAAGCACCGATCGTAGTCCCCGTCCCACGCAACGCCGAAGTCGTAGCCGCCCTTGCGGAGCTCGGCTTCGATTCCTGCTCGGGACTCCTGAAGGATCGGATTCGGAACGCCGTTCGGGAACTTGCCGTCTGGCTCGAACTGCAGCGGGGTTACCTGCAGCGGGACCTCGGGGATCAACTTCTCCATGGCGATACCGGCAGCGCCGTTGCCCGCGTCCGCCAGCACTTTGAGCGGAGCCATGCTCGAAAAGTCCGCAAATCCGTGCAGATGCTTTATGAAATCGTCGTAGCAATCGTGCTGCGAGACCGAGCCGCTTAACTCGGGGCCAAAGTCCATTTCGGCGGCACGACGTTCAATGTCGGTGAGACCCGAGTCGCCGCTGATCGGACGGCTCTCGTGGCGCACCATTTTCATCCCGTTGTACTGCGGCGGGTTGTGGCTTGCGGTGATCATGACTCCCCCGTCATAGCCGTAGCTCGCGGTCGCGAAGTACACCATCTCCGTGCCGACCATGCCCAAATCAACCACGTCTGAGCCGCCCTCGTTCAGGCCCTTGGTCAGAGCACGGGAGAGCTCGGGCCCCGAGAGCCGGATGTCGTAGCCCACGCAGACCGTTTTGGGCTTGACCTCCGCGGCGTACGCCCGTCCGATTTTGTAAGCGATTTCGGGGTTCAGTTCGTCGGGGACTATGCCGCGGACATCGTACGCTTTGAAGCAGGGGAGATACTTGCCCATCGCTGAAGTGTTTACCCCGAACGCCTGACCCTAGGCATCCACCCCCTTTTTGCCGAAACTTCGAGTACATGGCAGCGTTGGAAGCCCAATCGGATACGGCCCTAGGTAAAGGAAGTTTCGCTCGAGTACGAGCACAAATGCTGGGTTTGTTGAGTTTCCACCCCGAGCACGAGCAGACTCAAAATTCCGGCCAGAAGCTGCGCCACCTGATCATCACGGCGGTCATCCTCCTCCAGCTGGTGTTCGCCGAAGTACGAGGCACGCATCTATCCGAGACCTCGAGCGCGCCGTGGCTAGGTGCCATCGGCCTGGCAATGATTGTCATCGCCTTCACCACCAAGAGACCCGTGCTGGGAAGGATCGTGTTGAGCATTTGCTTGGGTGCGACCACACTGATCGGTCACCATGCCTACGCCACCGCGCATGAACTCCGCTTCTTCTACTTCACCAGTACGACGCTGCTCCTCTTTTACACCGACTGGCGTTTGATCCTCATCGCTGCGCTGCCGACCCTCGCGTTTGACGGGCGTTCCCTCCTCATGACGAGCCAGATCGGCCTGCTGAGCGTCGACGATTCGATCTCTCAGTACGCAATGTGTTGGATCCAAGCGATCCTCTGCGTCGGGATCAGCGCGTTCACCCGCAGTGCCTCGATCAAGATTTGGAAGCAGGAGAAGGCCCTGCAGTCCCAGCTCACCCGGTCGATGGAGACTCAGGGTGCGCTCGAACTGCGGACCCGAGAACTACTGGATACCCAGCGGCGGCTGGAGCTCGACATCGAGCGACGAATCGCGGTCCAACAAGAACTTCGCTTGCACGCAATCGAGCTGGTGCGAGCCCATAGGCTAGGCGAGCGCCAGTCGCATGCGCTCAAACGGCAGGCCGAACAGCTTGAGCAGGCGCGAGGCGAGGCGGTCGCACTGGCAAATGCGCGCACCGATTTCTTAGCTCGCATGAGCCATGAACTCCGCACGCCACTGAGCGCGCTCGCAGGACTGTGCATGCTCGCGCAAGACGAGAACAGCCCGCTTGAGCAAAGACGCTTGTTGTCGGCGATCAACTCTACTTCCTCGAACCTGACAGGTTTGGTGAACGACATCCTCGACCACTCCAAGCTCGGAGCCGGAAAGCTCGCACTCGACGTCCAGGAGTTCGACATCGTCGATCTCGTGCAAGACTGCGTGGCTCTCATCGGCGACGAGGTCTACCGAAAAGGGATCTCTCTCCAAGTTGAGATCGACCACGCAATCCCGGCCACCATCAAGGCGGATCGGCTTCGCATCTTGCAGATCCTTTCCAACCTGCTTTCCAACGCGGCGAAGTTCACCAACGAGGGAACGATCACCCTGTGGGCAAAGACTTCGCGTGCAAAGGACGGCACGACTTTGTTCAAGTTTGGAGTCCGAGATACCGGCATTGGGGTCCCTAAGTCCAAGCAGAAAGAGATCTTCGACCCGTTCGCGCAGGCCGACTCTTCAACGACTCGCAAGTACGGCGGTACGGGTCTGGGTCTGAGCATCTCCGCACAACTCATCGAGCTCATGAAGGGCGGCATCAAGCTCAAGAGCACTGATGGAGCTGGAAGTGAGTTTTGGTGCTGGTGTCCCGCTGAGGCGAGTTCGCAGCCGCGTTGGCCAAAGGCCCCGAGATCGGGTCGCCACGCGATCCTCATCGGTCACCCCCAGAGCGTCGAAGCCCACATCGTGAAGCACCTCAAGCGCGCTGGATTCGAGACTCTTACGCTCCACGGATTGGACGAGCTTTTGCCGCACCTGACCAGCCTTCGCGGAGAGTCGGAGATCGTGACTCTTGTAAACTACGCAATCCTAGCCTACGATACGGAGCTCGACAACATCGTTTCGAACACGCCTCACTCGGTACGTAGCATCCTGCTCGTACCGCCTCAGGTGCACTTCCACGCTGAGCAGAACGGATTCGACGCACTCTTGCCAAATCCATTCACCCCGGATGCACTTCTCCAGGCAGTCGAGGGACGCTCCGTCGCCGACGCCCCCTCTCAGCGCGAAAAGGGCTCGTTCGATCGCGGCTGGGCTACCGGGTACTCCCTGCTACTGGTCGAAGACCATCCCGTCAACTCGATGGTGGGTCGAAAAATCCTTGAGCAGTGCGGGTTCGCGGTGACAACGGTCCAGGACGGAAGACTCGCACTCAAAGCACTGAAGAAACAAACCTTTGATGTGATTCTCATGGACTGTCAGATGCCCGAAATGGATGGCTACGAAACGACGCGCCGCATTCGCGCGCACAGTAACCCGCTGGTTGCCAAGACTCCGATCATTGCGCTCACTGCGCACGCGATCGACGGGGAAAGGGACCGGTGCCTAGAGGCGGGAATGGATGAGTTCATGACCAAGCCGTTGCAGCCTGACCGCGTCCAGACCGCACTCATGGGCTTACTCGGGCCGCGGAGAGCCGCCTAACTTCCCGGTCGGGTCCAGAGAGAGCCGAACCGCTTCCGTCATCTCTGCGCTCACGGGGTCTTGGGGCGCACGATCGCCCTCGCGCCAGACCCAGCCGCCATTTCCAACCTGGGCAGGCACCCGATTGACCAAGGCCGTATAGGTCGGTGCGTAGGCGACCCCGCCCTCCAAGTCCAGCTCGCCCCAATCCGATGGGCGGGCACATACCCATGCCAGCGTTCCAGAGGGGCAAACCTGCTGCGCTTCCAACGCCTCCTCGAAGTGTGATTCGACCCGGGCAAAGACCCTCAGGTGGACCCGCTCAATCGCCGCCAATTGGCCTGCAGATCCCACCATGAGTTTGTGGATGTCATAGCCAGCGACGCTCTTAACCACGCGGCTGCCAGACTTGGCCACCGAACCGTCGGCAAGCACTAGGACCATGCCGAGCACCCAGTCGATCCACGATCCGTACCGGTGGCTCATCAAGTGCGGTAGGTTCGCAAACAGGGCGGTCTGAACGTCCAACTCTCGGTAGTCGCCCTCGACAAACGGAGTCCAGGGGATGCAAAGGCCTTGCTCAGCAAGAAGAGCCTGAACCTCCAGGATCGAAGATCCGCCGCTGACAGTGACCACCAACTCGGCAGGGCTTAGATCGAAGATTGGCTCCTGGGAGGGCGGCCGCTCTGCGCTATCGGCGGGCACCGGCAGGAACCGAGCGGTGAAAGGGTCCGCACGCAGCAAGTTGACATTGCTGGCGCGCGCCATGAACTCCGCGAGTGGCTTGCTCAAGTCGCGACCCCTCGCCATCGGCGCATATGCTCAACGCACCCGCGCTGATTGGGCAGAACCTTGCACGGGTTGCAAAGCGGAGTCGGGTTCAATGCCGCCTTCACGCGGGCTTGCAGAGCCAAGTCCGCCTCACTGAACATCAGCCTCATGAGATCGAGCTTCTCGATCCCAATTCCGTGTTCGCCGGTAACGCTCCCGCCAAGTTCGATGCACCGACGGATGACCTCCTCGCCCGCGGCGACTACTGCCTCGATCTGCGCTGGGTCTCGGTCATCAAAGTAGAAGATGGGGTGCAGATTGCCGTCTCCGGCATGGAAGAGGTTTGCGACCCCGATGCCGTGGCGCTCGCTGACCTCGTAGATGTGGTCGAGCATCTCGGGGAGCTTGGAGCGCGGAATCACCCCATCGTGCGTGACGACGGAGGGAGCAAGGCGGCCCATGGCCCCAACCCCCTTCTTCCGGGCGGTCCACAGCTTCTGCCGCGCCACTTCATCCTCGGCGACCGAGAAACTGATGGCGTGGTGCTCAGCAAACACATCCTGTGCGATTCGCATTTCTTGCTGCACCGATTCCGGAGCGCCGTCGCACTCGACGAGCAAGAGCGCCCCCGTCCCTTCCGGAAACTCCAACCCAAATGCCGCCTTCAAAGCGGAGAGGATGTTCTTGTCCATCATCTCCAACGCGGCAGGCAACAACCCGCGCGCCATCAGAGTGGAGACGCACTCGCTCGCATCGCGGACGGTCCTGAACGCTGCGAGCATGGTACCGACTGACTCGGGAAGCGGCGTGAGCTTGACCCAGGCTTCGGTCACAACGCCCAGCGTCCCCTCCGACCCGACGATAACGGACACAATGTTGACGCCCGGCCTTTCGGCACTCAGACGGACGATCTCGCCGCTCGGGCTGACCATCGTGATCTCCAAGATGTGAGGGGCTGTCACCCCGTACTTGAGCGTGTGCGGGCCACCCGAGTTCTCGGCGATGTTTCCGCCCAAGGTTGAAACCGTCTGCGACGATGGATCCGGCGCGAAATGCAGTCCGTCTGCCTTCACCGCGGCCGTGATCTTGGCATTCGCGATGCCCGCCTGAGCGTTGAGCCGACGATTGGGCAATTCGATCTCCAGGATGCGGTTCATCCGTTTGAGAGAGATCACCACCCCACCGAGCGCGGGCATGGTTCCACCACTCAATCCCGTTCCCGCACCGCGGGGGGTGTAAGGCTGTTCGTTCTCGACACACCAGCGGACGATGGCCGCGACTTCCTCGGTGGACTCGGGCAGAACGACAACCGACGGGGCGCTTCGGTCCACCGTGTAGGCATCGCAGTCATAGGCTCGTTCTTGGGCCGCACCCGCGAGGACCTGGTCCGCCCGGAGCAGTCGCGCCATCGCATCGACGAGCGCTTTATGGGGCAACGCGAGGGCCATGGCTCATTCTAGCAAACCGGCTGGCGGATAGAATGTCGTCATGGAGACGCGGGTTTGAAGGGTCTATTCGTCACGCTCGAAGGGCCCGAAGGTGGCGGTAAGAGCACGTTGCTCCATGCATTGGCGAGCAAGATCCCAGGCTGCGTCACCACCCGCGAACCCGGAGCGGGGACGATTGGCGGACAGATCCGCAAGCTGGTGCTCGAATCGGACGGGCTGGTACCGCGCGCCGAGCTGTTTCTGTTCTTAGCGGACCGAGCCCAGCACGTAGCGAAAGTGATCGAACCTGCACTGGCCGAAGGGCGGGTGGTCTTGTGCGACCGCCATGCCGACTCCACCGTGGTGTACCAAGGGTATGCACGTGGTGGCGACATCGAACAATTGCGGCAGCTCAATCGCATCGCAACGGACGGACGGACTCCGGATCTGACTTTCCTCCTCGATGTCCCGCCTACGCTCGGTTTGCGTCGCCAAGAAGGGATCGATCGACTGGGTGGCATGCCGCTGCAGTTTCATGAGCGAGTACGGGAAGGGTTCCTTGCCGAAGCGCGGCGGGAGCCCGAGCGGTGGGTGATCCTCGATGCCGAAGAGCCTGCCGAGCTTGTGGCCCAGCAGGCTTGGAAGGTTTTGCAGTCTCGTAGGGTCTAAGCTATTTTCTTGCTCTTGGCGGGCTTTGCGAGCACAGGTTCTGGTTCGGGTTCCACGAACTCGGCGTGAGTGGCCACCTCGGTGGGCTCCAGGAGCACGACCAAGCGATCACGGTCCCTTGCGACGGCAGTGACCCATGGGTCCATCTTGCCGGAAAAGAGCGTGCTGGAATCGTCCGTCGTGGCGTCGTCGATCTCTACAATCCCGTCGACAGCATCGACACGGACCGCGACGTGGCCCTGCGGGCATTCGACCACGACGTACGTGCTGGTCCCATCGCGATCGGCCATCCCAAACTTTCGTCGAAGGTCGATTGCGGGCAAGGTCTGGCCCCGCAGGTCGAAGATTCCGAGCAAATGCGGATGCGCTTTGGGCACTTTGGTCAGCGTCGGCTCGGGAAGAATTCGCTCCACTCGTTCGATTGCAATGCCATAGAATTCAGATTCCAGCTTGAAGACAACGTACTTATTCGCCATAAAACCCCATGATCAAATGATCTACTCTGTGATTGCCATGTGAACGATCTGCCGAAGCAGGTAATCATGTGTGTCATCCGGAGAACCGATACGAATACCATGCTCGCATCTCTGCTCAGTCTTGCTCTGCTCGAGGCCCCCGTCGCCACGCCGCTCCAAACTCTAGAGCGTGCGCACAAGGCTAATCTACTGGCCGTCGAGGCCACCATCGCGCCAGTGATGCGACCCAAGATCGTCGCGCGCCTGTACTTCCGTCGCCCGGATTCCCTCCGAACCGAGATCGTCTCCGGGCTTGAACGGTACACACTCATCTCGAATTCCGAAGGCGTTTTCGACATGGACCTGCTGACCAAACGGGTCAAGCAGACGGCTCCGCTCGGCGTCATCGGGCTGCGGGATGGAGCGACCGCCTTTACTGACGTCGAAATCCTTCCTCTGATCGTTCTGAACGCGTCTTGGGCCACGAAATGGAACATCCCCAAGAACGCAAAGTGGAAGAAGACGAAGGACCTGACCGTGCTGACTTACACGGAGTCGAGCCCGATGGGTGACCAGGGGTTCGAGTTGGGGATGCGCGCAAATGGCCAGATTGCGTACACGAAGTCGGGCCCGGCGGAGTCGCCCAAGTCGTGGACGGTGACCACCATGAAGTACCTCCCGACGACAGATGGGCTCGCGAGCAAGTTTGCGACCCCGGATCTGAGCGGATACGAAGCGTACGAGTCGGGAGAGATCACAGAGCCTTTGCCCGATCGCGCCACCATGGCGGGTTGGCAGGTCACGACGGGCGGACGGACCGCCTCACTCAAGTCGTTGGCGCAACCCGGCGGTGCGGTCGTGGTGTTCGCTGACCCGGAAGGATTGGGTCCGAGCGCAGAGCTCGTTCCCGCGCTCCGAGCGCTGACGTGGGGAGCCACGAAGCTCGTAATCGTCGACGGAAAGGAAAGCACGCTCGCGAGTGCCGCTGCCAAAGCTCAAGTCCCTGGCTACCCGCTCGTGCTGCAAATCACCAATTCGGGCTCGATCAAGCGGATATGGTTCGGATTTAAGCCCGGCACCGCCGAGGTGCTGGCACGAGAGATCCAATCGGCAGCCAAGGGATAACCTCATCTACTGGGCTCCACAAGTTGAGCCTAGTACAATAGCCGCATGAAGTTCAGAATCCGACCGAACGTGTTGGGGATGACGCCCTATACGCCCGGTAAGCCCATCGACGAGGTGAAGCGCGAGCTCGGCCTGACTGAAGTCGTGAAGCTCGCCAGCAACGAAAATCCGTGGGGAGCCTCGCCGAAGGCCATTGAGGCGATTCGAGTCGCAGCAGCCGAGGTTCACCTCTATCCCGACGCTTCCGCTTACGCGCTGCGACAAGCGGTGGCCGCCAAGTTTGGCATGCCCGCCGAGAGCGTTCTGCTCGGTAACGGCAGCGACGAGATTATCCACCTGCTTGGCCAGATTTTCCTGGGCTCGGCCGACGATGAGATCGTCGTCGGGGATCCTTCGTTCGTCCGGTACGACGCCGCGGCCCATCTCGCGGGCTGCCGGCTCGTCAAAGTGCCACTCGACGCCGACCTGCGCCACGACTTGGACGCGATGGCGGACGCCGTGGGTCCGAACACCAAGCTCGTGTGGGTCGCAAATCCCAACAACCCGACCGGCACGATTGTGTCTCGGCAAGCCGTTGACCGACTGCTCGACCGGCTGCCAGAAGGCGTGGTGCTCGTGCTTGACGAGGCGTACCACGAGTTCGCCGCGGACCAACCGGACTACCCGCACAGCGTGGACTACATTCGCGCCGGCAGACCGGTCATCGGTCTGCGAACCTTTAGCAAGGCTTATGGCTTGGCGGGCATCCGCGTGGGGTACGGATTTGCAGATCCAGCGATCCTCGACGCCGTCGATCGTGCCCGCGAACCTTTCGATGTCAATTCGCTTGCCCAAGCGGCCGCAATCGCTGCGCTCGGCGATGATGAGTTTATCCAGATGACCGTGCGTCGCACCTCCGCGGGTCGCGAGACGCTCAACAAGGTTTTGCGCGAGGTCGGCGGAAATCCCATCCCCACGTTCGCCAACTTTGTCTTCGCAGACATGGGTCAACCAGCCAAGCCGATCTTCGAAGCGCTCTTGCATCGCGGGATCATCGTCCGGTCTGGCCACGTGCTCGGGATGCCGAACGCCCTGCGTGTCAGCATTGGCACAGAAGTTGAGAACGAGAAATTTGCCCAAGCACTCCGCGCAGTGATGGCCTCCCAGGTGACCGCATGATTATCGTAATGCGACTCGGCGCAACCGAGACCCAGATCAAGGAAGTTTCGAACCGGCTCGAAGAGCTCGGTTACTCGGTGAACCCCATCGTCGGTGTCGAGCGCACCGTCATCGGCGCGGTCGGCGGCTCAGAGCATATGAAGGTCGACGCGATCGACCAGCTCAAGGCCTACGAGTTTGTCGACGACGTGATGATCATCACGAAGCCGTACAAGTTCGTTGCCAAAGAGTCCAAACCGGGGCGCACGATCATCGATGTCCGCGGTCTTAAGGTCGGCGGCGACAGCGTCGTCATGATGGCGGGCCCATGTACGGTCGAGAGCGAAGAGCAACTCTTCACCACCGCTGAAGCGGTCGCCAAAGCTGGTGCCACCATCCTGCGGGGCGGTGCCTACAAGCCTTCGACGTCGCCATACAGCTTCCATGGGATGGGTGTCCCTGCGCTGGAGATGCTGCAAGAAGCCGGGCGTCGGTTCAACATGCGCATCATCACCGAGGTGATGGACCCGCGTAAGGTTGAGCTTGTGGCGGAGTACACCGACATCTTGCAGATCGGTACGCGCAACATGCAGAACTACGATCTTCTGCGTGAGGTCGGGCAGTCGCGTACCCCCGTGATGCTCAAGCGCGGCATGAGCGCCAAGTACGAAGAGTGGCTGCTCGCCGCCGAGTACATTGCGAGCGGTGGAAACGAGAACATCATGCTGTGCGAGCGAGGTATTCGATCGTTCGAAACGTACACCCGCAACATCTTAGACTTGGCCGCGGTTCCGGTGATGCACAGCCTCTCGCACTTGCCAGTGATCATCGATCCCTCGCACGGAACGGGACGTCGCGATTTGGTCGCTACCATGTGCAACGCTGCCGTGGCCGCTGGGGCCGAGGGTCTGACCGTCGAAGTCCACCCCAACCCCGACCACGCAGTGAAGGACGGCGCGCAGAGCATCACCCTGGTGCAGTTTGATGAGCTGATGCGCCCACTTGGCCGTATTGCCGAAGCGATCGGAAAGCGAATGTCCGTTTCGCCCGTAGCAACCGAAGCCTAAACCAAAGCACAAAGCACCTGTCCCTTTTTGGGGGAAAGGTGCTTTTGTTTTGAGCCCCCGAGATTAGGCCGCGAGCCGAATGTTCGGGTTTTGAGTTGGTGTCGTATCCAAATTGAACTGCGAAACCACCGTGTCCAGCTCGGTCGAAGTTCCCAGGAGCTTGTCCGCGAGCGTTCGCATTTCGGCAACCCGTGCGTTCTGGTTCTGAACGTTCGAGGAGACCTCTTGCGCCGAAGCCGACATTTCCTCGGTCATGGCGCTGAGCTCTTGTGTCGCGGCCGCGTTCGACTGGCTGATCTCACCCACCGATTCGATGACGTTGTTGACACGCGCGGCGTCATCCGCCATGCTGCGCACCAACTGGTCGCTCTGGATACTGATCGTTCGCACTTGGTCAATCGTTTCAAGGATGCGGGCATAGCTACTCTCGATCGCCTGACTCTGCTGAGCACCTCGATCGACCTCGGCAACCGTGGCATCCATGGCTGCGACGGCGGTGTTTACGCCGATACGGACGTTTTCGATGAGCTCGGCAATCTCCTTGGTGGCATGGCCAGCCCGCTCAGCAAGGCGTCGGACTTCGTCGGCGACGACCGCGAATCCTCGACCATGCTCGCCCGCTCGCGCTGCCTCGATGGCGGCGTTCAACGCGAGTAGATTGGTCTGCTCGGCGATCTCCTGGATCGTCTCGACGATCGCACCGATCTGCTCCTGCTTGCGACCCAAGTCTTGGACGCTGACCACGCTGGTCTGCACCTGATCTTGGATCTGCACCAGGCACTGCGAGGTGAGCTCGAAAGCCTTACCGCCTTCCTTCGCTGCGTCGCTGGCTTCGGACGCGGCAGAGCTCTGCTTCGTCGAAGCGGTGCGAACTTCGTTGATTGCGTCGGTGAGCGCAGCGGTCGAATCGACGGCATCGTTCACCAGTCGCGCTAAGTCTTCATTCATCGACGCAATGCGCTGCGTCGTCTGGGCCGATTCGTCGGTCGCAGTGGCCACTTCCGCAATGGTGTGGGCAATCTCCTGCACCGAGCGGGCCGTCTGATCGGTCGCAAGAGCCAGGTCCTGACCGGTTGAACCAGTCTCGGCAGCCTTGCCCTTCAGAGCATTGACAATGTCTCGAAGGCTTGCGACCATGTTCTTCTGAGCGATACCAAACTGGTCGCTGCTGGAACGCGGGTTGACCGAAACGCTGAGGTCACCTGCGCTCACACGCTCAAGATTGCCCGCGGATTCCTTCAGGTATGCGACCATGTTGCGGAACGAGTTGGCAAGCTGGCCCGTTTCGTCCTTGGCGGAGTACGTGATAGACTGGTTCAAATCGCCTTGGCTAATCCCTTCGGCGGTCTTACCCAGCGCGGCAAGCGGCTTGGTAATGGAGTTCGATATGAACCATCCGATGAGCGCACTGATTAGCGCTACCCCGAATCCAATCGCAACAATCCGAGCTAGCATTCCCGGCAGCGCATCTCCCTCAGCCTTTGCGTCGGACAATGCTCCCGCGGTGATCTTGTTCACCGCCTCGCCGATCTTGCCGGTGAAGGGGTCGATCTTCGGATACATGTCTCGGATCGTGAAACTGGCCAGGCCCGCCTGGTCTCCGGCTTTCAGGAAACCCATGGACTCTTCGGTGGCCTGATCGGCTGCCGCCTTGAGCTGCTTGAGCTCGTCAAACTCTGCTTTCGTAAGATGCAGGAGTTCAGGGTCCGAGTTCTCAATCAACTTCCACTCTTTATCAATCAATTCCTTAGCCGCTTGCATCGCCTTGAGTGACTCGTCGTACGTCATTCCACCATTGCGAGCCTTGTGAGAGGCATCGACCACTGAGACCGCGTATGCGTCCGAGATATCGCGCAATTGCTTGGATGGGACCAAGTGATTGTCTGCGACATCCTGGATCGCATCGGCTCCTTGGCGTGCGGACTTGAGAGACATCGAGCCCAAGAGTCCGATCCCGATGATGCCTGTCGCGAATCCAATCGCGAGCTTCTTACCAACCTTCAAATTTTGAAACCAACTCATGATAATCCTGCTGGACCTCCGCAGAGCGGGCGGGCCTTAGTAATGGGGTCGGTTCAAATACCAGCTGACTGAACCCTTCCTCACAAATTTATGTGATGGAAAACGCAGGAATCACAGCGTCGCCCTCGGGCAGGCACAAAGTCTGGCTGCCTCTCGGATCGGCTCGTATACTGAGCGCAACAGTCATGCGGACACATGTTGGAATCTTGTTGGCAGGTGCCTTGGCAATAGGCGCGGCACTCTTGGGTGCTGAACCGACGGGGGCGGAATCTGAGCCCTCCGGGATCGGAGCACTCACGGTCAATCCGAACGACGTGGGCATCGGCCAAGCGATTCCCAACTTTAAAGCAAAGTCGGTAGACGGCAAGTCGATTCAGCTAAGCAGTGCGCTGGGCGAAGAGGGCGCGGTGATCGCAATGACCAGCACCACGTGCCCAGTTTCCAAGAAGTACGTCCAGACGCTCACACGGCTGGTCCGAGACCTCGCGCCCAAGGGACTGAACGTCATTTTCATCAACCCGACCAGCTCCGAGCCATCGGCTGACGTCCGGGCAGCCGCTACCGCGCTCGGCGGTGTGTATATCCACAGTGAGACGCTGGCCCAAGAGATCGGAGCGCGCTCAACGAGCGAAGTCATCCTCATCGACAAGGCGCGTACCGTGATCTATCGGGGCGCGATTGACGACCAGTACGGCATCGGATACAACCAGTCGAAGCCTCAGAACGAGTATCTGAACGAGGCGGTGACCTCATTCCTGCGCGGGCGCGTACCGGACGTCCCTGCGACCAGCGCACCCGGTTGCCTCCTTGATGCGCCCACGAATCCCCGGCTCGTATCCGTGACTTACAGCAACCAAGTCGCCCGCATCATGAACCGGCATTGCGTGACTTGCCATCACTCAGGTGGAATCGGCCCCTTCCGACTGGACAATTTTCAGGATGTGAAGTCACGGGCCCCGATGATTAAGTTCGTGGTGGACAGCAAGCGAATGCCCCCCTGGTTCGTCGCAGAACCGCCCGCCGGTGCGGCATCCCCCTGGAAGCACGAGCGAATCCTCTCTGCCCAAGAGAAGCGCGATCTGGCGACTTGGATCGAGGGCGATCGGCGCGAGGGTGACAAGGCTGAGTTGCCGTTGCCGCTCACGTTCGTCGATGACTGGACGTTGGGCAAGCCGGACATGACCCTACAGATCCCCAAGCCGATCAAGGTCCAAGCCGAGGGGTTCATGGACTACCAGCACGTCGTCGTTCCCGTAGGGCTATCCGAAAACCGGTGGATCGATGCCGTCGAGATCGTGCCGACCGATCGACGGGTCGTGCACCACGTGCTCGTTTTCGAGGTGCCGGAAGCCAGGATGAAGGATCCAAAGTTCCTTAGAAATCCCAATCCCTCACTGCAAGACGTGATGGGATTCTTCGCCGGGTACGCGCCGGGCTCGAACTGGGGCATCTTTCCTGCCGGATTCGCGAAGAGGCTCAGAAAGGGTTCCGGGCTCCTTTTCCAGATCCACTACACACCCAACGGAACCGCGACCCAGGACCAAGTAAAGCTCGGCTTGCACTTTGCGGAAGGGGTGCCGAAGCACGAAATGAGGGTTCAAGGAGTGTTCAACTTCCGAATCCAGATCCCGCCCGGTGCCGCGGACCACGTAGAGACGGCCAAGTTCAACGTCCCGGTGGACGTAAAAATCACCGCGTTCATCCCGCACATGCACCTGCGTGGGAAGTCGTTCCAGTACACGGTACGGTATCCGGATGGCACGTCCAAGGTCGTGTGCGAGGTCCCTCGCTACGACTTCAATTGGCAGCTCAAGTACGAGCTGCGCGATCCGATGTTGGTCCCCAAGGGTTCGATCATCGAGTGCCGCGCGGTGTACGACAACAGCGCAGGTAATCCGGCCAATCCCGATCCAACGCAAACGGTGTACTGGGGAGACCAGTCAGTGGAAGAGATGATGTTGGGCTATGTCGAGTACTACCGGGTTGATCCCTAACGTCTGCACATGGTGTAACCTGCGCCGATGCACACTCACCGTCTGAACGGTCTTCTCGCACTACTCGCGATCGCAGCCGCAGCGCACGCCTCGTATGGCAAGCCCGAACTGATCCGAGCGGAGAACCTGAAGACGGATTTGGAGTTCATCGCCGACGACCTGCTGGAAGGGCGGGGAACTCCATCACGCGGGCTTGACCTGGCGGCGCTGTATCTGCGCTCCCAACTCAAGCACATGGGAGCAATCCCTGCAGGAGATCTCGGGACGTTCTACCAATCGTTTCGCGTCGAGCGGCGTGGCATTGGGGGGCGTACCCAGAACATCGTAGCCATCATCCCGGGGCGCGACCCCGTTCTGAAGAATGAGTACGTCGCGATCAGCGCGCACTACGACCACCTTGGATTGGCAAAAACCGGGCTCGATACTGTGTTCAACGGCGCCGACGACGACGGCTCAGGCACAACCTCGGTGCTGAGCATCGCCCGCGCGTTTGCCATGGGACCACGCCCGAAGCGGTCCATTTTGATCATCTGGCACGCTGGCGAAGAGCGCGGGCTGCTCGGGGCGAAGCACTTCACATCGAACCCCACCGTGCCCCTGGACAAAATAGTCGGCTTGCTGAACATCGACATGATTGGCCGCAGTCGACCGGCAGGCGACGCAAACCCCAAGAACGCCAAGCTCTCTGGACCCGACGAGATCTACGTGGTGGGCTCGCGCGAGATCAGTAAAGAGTTCGGGGACATCGTCGAGAAAGTGAACCGCAAGACGACCAAGCTGAAGTACAACTACTACTACGACCTGCCCGAAAAGCCTGAGGGGATCGCGCACCGTAGCGATCACTGGGAGTATCTGAAGCGGAACGTCCCCATCGCCTTCTGGTTCGATGGCGTGCATGAGGACTACCACATGGTCACGGACGAGATCGGCAAGATCGACTTCGCCAAGATGGAGCGAGTCGCGCGGGCAGTGTACGCCACGGCGTGGACTTTTGCCGAAGCTCCCAAGCGTCCCAAGCTTGATGCGACTCGGTAGACTGGCAAGCGATGAACCCCGGCGTCTTCGCGCTTGACCCGGCGGCGTTCGGCCTCTCTGCGGGCCTGAGCGAAGACATCCAACGGATCGATGCTTTGCTGGGAGAAGTCCTTGCCGAACAGGAGTCTCCCGAGTTTCCCGTGCGGATGCGGGCCCTCATGGAGCTCGCCAGGTCAAACGACGCCGAGCGATTGCGGGCCGAGTGCGAGCAAGACCCCTACTTTGTTGGCAAGGTGGCGCGGGCACTCACGCTCCTGTTCCAGCTGATCAACAGCCTGGAACAGAAGGAGATCGTACGGGTCAACCGTGAGCGCAGACGACAAGAAACCGCCCGGCCCGACACGCTGCGCGGCACGCTCACGGCGCTGAAAGCAAGCGGCATGGAGTGGGCCGAGGTTCAGGCGCTTTTGGCCCGGCTTCATCTGGAGCCGACGCTCACCGCGCACCCGACCGAGGCACGCCGAAGAGCCATTCTGGATAAGGTTCAGGACATTGTCGTCACGATGGCCACGCCGGACGAGTCGAGTCTGCTCCGACCTCTAGATGACCCCGGACGCGACGCCGCCCTCAAGGAGCTGCTCGTGCAACTGTGGCTCACCGAGGAGATGCGAGCCCGCGATCTGACGGTTCAAGAGGAGGTGGAGAACGTGATCTACTTCCTGGAGCGAACCATCTACGACGTCGTCGCTTGGCTGCACGAGGATCTGACCCGCTCGGCGCGCGATGTGTATGGCGAGGCGCTCGCTCTGACCGCGCCACTCATCACCTACCGTTCGTGGGTCGGCGGCGATCGCGACGGCAACCCCAAGGTGACCGCCGACGTCACTTGGCAAGCGGTCCTCGCCTATCGCCGTGCGACGCTCAACACGCTCGCCCAGCGATGCGACCTCGCCAGCCACGCACTGACCTTCAGCGAAGAGTCCGTCCCCGTTGGGAGCGCGTTTCGGGAGCGATTGGAGCGGTCGGTTCGGCTTGCGGAGATCAACTCGGCTGTCGCTGGCAAGTTCGCCCGCGAACCTTACGCCCTGATCCTCGCGTGCATCGCGCAGCGTCTGCGCGCGACCGTCGCCACCATGGACGGAAGTGATTTGGTAGGCCAACCGTACGCCAGCGAGACCGAGTTCACCGATGACTTGGAGTGGTTGCACACGACCCTCGTCGGCCGCCCGGGGGTGCCGATCCAGCCGCTCGAACAACTCATCGCCCGGGCACGAGCGTTCGGATTCCACGGCGTCACCCTGGATCTGCGGCAGCACAGTGGCCAGCACGAGATTGCCGTCACTGAACTGCTGGAGGCGGCGGGGGTGACCATGCCCGAGATGCGCTACTCGGCGATGAGCGAGGGCGATAAAGTAGCAGTCATATACAGAGAACTTGCAAGTAACCGGCCGCTCGTGAGCCCGACATGGACCGGCTCGCCGATTTGCGAAGAGGTCCGGGCGACGATGCGCGTCGCCAAGCGAGCGCGCGATGCTTTTGGCAAAGCGTGCATTCGCACGACGATCACCAGCATGACCCACAAGCTCAGCGACTGGCTCGAGCCTGTGCTTCTGGCGAAGGAGGCCGGGCTGGAACCATGGGGCAAGGACGCCCTGGAGTACGTGCCGCTCTTCGAGACCGTGACCGACCTGGAGCAGGCACCGGAAGTGCTCAGTCAGTGGCTGGAGCTCCCGGAAGTGCAGGCTCACCTCGCTGAGCAGGGCAAGAGTCAGGAAGTGATGCTGGGATACAGCGACAGCAGCAAGGACGGCGGCTACTTGGCGGCCAATTGGGCGCTTTATGCGGCGCAAGAGGCGCTGAGTGCGGTGGGCACGAGCCATGGGATCGCCATTCGGTTCTTCCACGGTCGAGGAGGCACCGTTGGGCGCGGAGGCGGTCGAGCAAGCCAGGCGATTGCAAGTCAACCGCCCGGTGCGTTCACGGGAGCGATCCGCTTTACCGAACAAGGCGAGATCATCTCGTTCCGGTACGGTCTTCCCACCCTCGCTCAGCGCCACTTGGAGCAGATCATTGCCGCGAGTCTGCGTACGCTCGCCCACCCGGGCGTCGCCCCCAAGCCAGAATTCGTCCGGACGATGGAGCGACTCGCCCGCACCTCCGCGGACGCTTACCGCGAACTCATCTTCGAGACTCCGTCGTTTTGGGCATTTTATCTGCAGGCCACGCCGATCCGGCATATCTCCCGCTTGCCCATCGCGAGCCGGCCAGTCGGGCGGCGCAGCGGCCAACTGACGGGATTGGACGATCTGCGGGCAATCCCATGGAACTTCGCCTGGGTGCAGTCCCGATACGGGGTCGTGGGTTGGTACGGCATCGGTTCCGCACTGGCACTAGCGGACGATTCGGAGCGTGCCATCGCGCGCGAGATGGCAAACGAGTGGCCGTTCTTCCGGACGGTGATGGAGAACGCTCAGCTTGAACTCGCTCGGGCCCATTCCCCCACGGCAAAGCGATACGGGGCGCGGGCCAAAAGGATGAGGGCCGATGGGTCGCTGCACTCCACTCTGATGAGCGAACTCGACCGCACGACTGCCGCAGTCCTGGCAACGGTCGGGCAGGAGGAGTTGCTCACGGGTGCGCGGACGGTCCGCCAAACGATCGACTTCCGCAACCCCCTCGTCGAGCCATTGAACGCATTGCAGGTCGCACTCATGGACCTGTACGATGCCGCAAACGGCGAGCCACCTCGGGACGTCTCGACCGCGCTCATGCAGACCCTGGCGGGGATCGCCGCCGCCATGCAAAGCACAGGCTAAACCGCTGGTAACCTGCGGGGAATGGCTTTGCGATTGAAGTACCCCGTGATCCTCGCTTCGGCTTCACCGCGACGCCAAGAGCTGCTCAAGCGACTCATCCCCGAGTTTGCGGTCGTGCCTGCCGAAGTGGACGAGGAAGCACACACCCACGAGGACCCTTACGTCACCGCCCAAGGTCTCGCGCGACGCAAGGCGTTCGAGGTGTTTGAGAGGCATCCGAACTCGCTCGTCATCGGAGGAGATACGGTCGTGGCTTTCGAGGAAGCCGGGTCCTGGACCCAGCTGGCCAAGCCAACCGACGTGGACGATGCAGTGCGGATGCTCACGTTGCTCGCGGGGCGCACGCATTTGGTGGTGACGGGGATGGCGCTGCGATGGCCCCGGGGCATGCACGCTTTCACGGCTGCAAGTAACGTGACCTTCCGCCCGCTGAACGACGCAGAGATTCGTGCGTATGTCGCCACAGGCGAACCCATGGACAAGGCTGGCGCGTACGGAATCCAAGGGATGGCGAAAGGGTTCCTCGAACGCCTGGAGGGTTCGGTCGACACTGTCATCGGGATGCCAATCGAGCCTCTTGAGGAGGCGCTCAAGGACGTGAAGTGACTCAGGACGGCCGTCCTGATTTCCGAAACCTCGTGATGCCACCGTTTCGCGTCATTCGCTTGATCATGCCAGGGTCGACCCAGCAAATGTGTCGTACAATTAGATGCTCGCGACCGCAGGTCTAACCGTCACTTTAGGGTGCTTCGGTTAAGTCGTGAGCGCCTGCCAGGGACGCCGCTTGACATGTACTGCTTCGTAGGACGAACCCAGTAACAGGAAAGCGAAAATGAATACTATACTCAGAGCGTTTGAGTGCACACGGTGTGTGAGACTCGCCGCTACAAAGGGCAGCTCCAGTACTCGACTCATCGTGGCAGGTGTGCTCAGCTACTTCGCCACACCAGCACTTGCCGTTGACATCCAGGGCACGATGTCCAACTTTGATGTCTTCAACGAGTCCGGCCAAAATGTTTATGGCGCAGAAATCGATCTCGAAGGCGTTCATGCGAACGAGGTCAACAAGACCTATCCTAGCCATTTCAACGAGATGACCAAATCCGAGTACTCCACGGGTAGCACCTTTGGGACTCACATCACCTTCAAGGGCTACAACTTCGATCCCAGTGGCTACATGATCACCCGGGTCGGTCAGTCCACCAACGGTCACTTTGCGGTCAACCTCCCCGGTTGCGAACACTTTGGATTCTCTGTCGGCCGTCAGCCGACCAATACGAGGTTCTTCTGGCTCAACCAGCAGTACGCACAAATCGGAAACAAGCCGCTGTCCATACCAAACGCCAATTGGACTTACGTGCCACCCGCGGGCGGTGCCGCCGCGCTAGTACAGGCCCAGGTGGCGCCGCCGCCTCCCGAAGTACCCGAGTCGATGCTACCGGATTCGATCTGGATGAAAGTCTATGTGCGGGAGATGGATCGGCCGGTTGACTTGGGTGAGTTGATCTCGGGCCCTGGCACGATTGTTCCGCAGGACACCCCCGAGATTGAATGGTCGCTTCTCGAGGGCGGAGTACCCGAGGTGGACGAAATCTCCATTGCCGATGCGACGCAAAGCGTCGTCCGGCGCTATGAGTACTTCCAGTACACGGGCGGCTACGATCCAACGGACCACGCACCGCTCTCAAACTGGAACCATGCAGGTCCGCCGCCCGATGGTGAACTGGGGCAATTCGTCGCCGCCAATATGGTCGCTGCGAATCTTGCCGTTCCCGAGCCGAGTTCGTTGCTCGCGATGGCGAGTGGCCTGGTTGGGATCGGTTGGCTAGCGCGTCGGAGAAACTTGCGGTAACTAACTCAATCAATCATTGCTGATCGACCGTGGCCGCATGTTCCTGAACTGGAACATGCGGCCCAGCCACAAGAGTACAACCGAATCGACCTTTGATTGCGATCGACGAGTGCCGTGGGCGGCGCTAGATCAGAGCGCTTCGATCAGGACGGCCGTGGCTTCGCCGCCGCCGATACACGGAGTGGCGACCGCATAGCGTCCGCCGCGTCTTCGTAGCTCGTGCATCGCCGTCAGGACCAACCGCGCGCCAGTCATGCCAATCGGGTGTCCAATTGCGACCGCACCGCCGTTCACGTTCAGCTTATCCGCAGGGATGCCAACTTTCTGAGCGACGACCATCGCTACGACAGAGAACGCCTCGTTCACTTCGAAGAGGTCGATATCGCCGACGGTGAGGCCGTGCTTCTCGAGCAGCTTTGAGATCGCGAAAGCGGGTGCAGTGGTGAACCACTCCGGCTCTTGGGCGTGCTGCGCATAGCCCACCACACGGGCGAGCGGCTTCAGCCCCTTCGAGGCGGCGTAGCCCGCACTCGTGACGACGAGTGCGCCACCACCATCGTTGATGGAACTCGCATTCCCGGCGGTCGTCACGCCCTCTTTGCCAAAGGCAGGGCGAAGCTCGGGCAGCTTGGCAATGTTGCCTCGGCCCGGTTCCTCGTCAGTGCTGACGACCACCGGGTCGCCTTTGCGCTGTGGCACGCTGACGGGAACAATCTCTGTGGCCAAACGACCCTCTGCTTGGGCCGCGAGTGCGCGTCGGTACGACTCACCTGCGAACGCGTCGAGCACTTCGCGCGAGAACCCAAATTCGGCCGAAGTCTTGTCGCCGCAATTGCCCATGTGGACGTTGTGGTACGGATCCCATAGTCCATCGTGAATCATCAGATCGAGCGCCGTCGCGTTCCCCATCCGGAATCCGCCACGCCCCGCCGGAAGTGCGTAGGGTGCGTTGGTCATGCTCTCGAATCCACCCGCGACGACGACGTTCGCATCCCCGAGCCGGATCGCTTGCGCGGCCATCATGATGGCCTTCATGCCACTGCCGCACACCTTGTTCAGGGTCGTGCAAGGGACGGAGTTCGGCACGCCTGCGCCGAGCGCGGCCTGTCGAGCGGGCGCCTGACCCAGCCCACCGGTGAGCACGCAGCCCATCAACACTTCGTCCACGTCGGTGGCGTTCACTCCAGCAGCTTCGAGCGCCCCGCGGATCGCGACGCTTCCGAGCTGTGGTCCGCTGAAGCTCGAGAGCGCTCCCTGAAACGATCCAATGGGTGTACGCACCCCGCTCAAAATCACAACTTCATTCATAGGTTAGGTCCCCTTTGTCCTATCGCCCATTATGGCAGGCAGGACTTTGCCATACTTGACCCGGAGCATGCACACGTACATCGGTATCGATCTTGGCGGCACGAATGTCCGGGCCCAGGCGCTGACTCCGCTGGGCGAACCGGCGGGTGAACGATTTGAGAATCCGAGCCATGCGCAAGAAGGCTCCGAAGCGATCTTGGACGCCGTCGCCAAGACAATCCTGCAGGCGGCAGGCTCGGCCAACGCACCAGTGAAGGCAGTGGGGCTCGCCATTGCGGGCCATGTCGATGACGCTGCGGGAATCGTGCGCTGGGCACCCAACTTCGGGATCATGGTCAACGGAGTTTTCCACTATTGGGAGGACGTCCCCGTCCGCGAGCCGCTCGAAGCGCGCACTGGCTACCGCATCCACATGGGCAACGATGCCAACCTGGCCGCGCTCGCTGAGTACAAGTACGGTACTGGCCGGAACGAAGCCAAGTGCCTCGTCATGCTTACCATCGGAACGGGCATCGGCGGTGGCGTGGTGCTTTCGCCCGCCAGTGTGCAAGGGCGAGCAAGTTCACCACTCGTGCTGCTCGGCGGGAACCAGGGTGGCGGCGAGCTTGGGCATGTCGTGGTGCAGCAGGGTGGCCTCGACTGTACGGCGGGTTCGTATGGCGCGCTGGAGGCGTACTGCCAGCGAGACAGCATCATCCGCCGCGCGACGAACAAGCTTCGGCGCGGGCGCACTTCGATCGTTCGAGACCTGGTGAAGGACGATCTAAGCAAGGTTACGCCAAGAGTCTTGACTGAAGCGTGCAATCAGGGGGACGCGGTCGCGCTTGAGACTTACCAAGAAGTCGGCACCTATCTTGGCACCGGGATCGGCAGTTTCATCAACGTCTTCGCGCCCGACTACGTGGCGATCGGTGGACAGATTTCCAAGGCCGGGGAGTACCTGCTCGGCCCAGCCAGAGCCGCGGCACAGGCAGTCGCCATCCCGTCGCTGTTCAAGTTCGTGACGATCCAGGCGGCTCAGCTCATTGACGACGCGGGGATTCTGGGCGGAGCGGCGCTCGCGGTCGAGAAAGAAGCCTAGCTTCGTCGCGCAGCGGCGTTGTGGCGCGCGAGGATGAGCGCAAAGACCAAGACTGTGACGACCCAGGCGAAGAGCGCATAGGTCGGATTCAGCCATACACCGCTGAGGTCTCGGGCCTCGGGGGCCGGTCCAAATCCGATAGGTATCAGTCCAAAGGCGGCGACGCGCGCGGACACCGTGCAGCCGATCGCCAACGTCGCAGGAAGGAGGGCGTCTAGCAACGGACGGTTCGGTCCGAAACCGCGCTTCGATTCGTACGTGCCCGGCACCAGCTCCGGCGCGATGAGCGCAAGCGCAATCAGCAGCGCCGCCGCGAGGGCACCCGGATACCACAGTGTGAGGATCGAGTACGGGTGTTGGTAGCGAAGCCAAACTTCGCTGACGGCCACGATCGCCGCGAGACCCCAGAGCCACAAGGCGGCGAGGAGCGCAGCGCGTACGAGCCGGTGACCCGTGCGGCGTAGTTTGCGCGCGCGAGCCTTGAGGCCTGGTCGGCCACCCATGGAGGCGAGACGTGTGGAGACCCGCTTCAAGGAATATCTTCGGGCTGGACTTCAGACGCGGCGCGATTTTCGTCCTGAATCTGCTCGAAGATCTCCTTGCGGTGGACGGGGACGTTCTTCGGTGCGCGGATACCCAGACGCACTTGCTCGCCACGGACTTCTAACACGACCACCTCGATCTCTTCGTTGATGACGATGCTTTGGTTTACTTTGCGAGTTAGAACAAGCATGGCGCGGCGCCCTCCATGGCTACCGTCCCGACCGAATGCAGGGCAACTCTAGGCCGCTGCACCCTCCGGTTGGTTGGCCGAACGACTCGGAGTGTACTTGATGGAGTACACAGAATCGTCAAGAACAAATTGCTTCGCAAGACGCGAGTCTGCGTTGATCACAATGGGTCCTGCCAGATTCAATGTCATCTCCTCGGGCTTACCCTTCGGGACGTTCACGATAGTATAGACGAGTTGAGCCGATTCCGCGGTCAATTCGATCACCATGGCTTCGCGATCGTCAATCTCGGGTGCGTAGTCCGCGATGTACGTGCACGGGTCGACGACGAGAAACGCGACGGCGGCCTCGTCGAGCGATTGCAGCCATCGAAAGGGCGAACCGGGCTTGTGCTCGATCACCACATAGCGATGCGAGTCGGGAAAGCCGAGGATCCCCTCGGGCATGGACACGACGTCGCCCGAGGAGACCTCGATGACGCCAAAACGGGTTGTGGATGCCTGTTGTGTAGTGCTCATTTATCGAATGAAGTCCATCAAACTCAGCCGCTCCGCCATGGCCGAGCTCTGGAGCGCGGCCTGATAGACGGTTTGGGCAAGCTGATAATCGGTGATCGCTTGGGCCATGTCGACATCTTCGACATCGCTGATTCTCTTGGTCAGATCATCAATCCTGCGATCGTGGCGTTGACTTTGCTCCTGCACATATTGGAGGCGAGAGCCTACGACTCCACGCTCCGACTTGACGGCATCCATGCTTAATTGGAGGTTTGCGATATCCTGCCCACTCAAGAGCGAGATATTCCCTCCCGTCAAACTGTTTCTAAGCCCTTCGAGGGCGGTGTAAGCGGTCAGCATCATGGAGTTGCTCGGCGTATTCACGTCAAGCGTCTCTCCGGGGCCGATCTCCACTTTCACAAATCCAGAGTCCCCGTTGTAAACCAGCGAACCCGCCGCGGTCGTGAACGGCTTCGTGTCACTCATCGTCCCGGCAAAGATGTATTGGCCTGAGGCTCCGCGGGTGTTGCCAAGCTCCAGCAGCTTCGTTTGAAGCGCCTCAACCTGCTTGGCCATGGTGTTGCGGGCGACCTGGTCAGTGGCGCTGCTCGCACCTTGAATGGCCAGGCTGTAACCCTGCTTCAGGAGGTCGTGAATATCCCCCAGTGCCGCTTCAGAAAACTTAAGGTAGTCGTTGGCGTTCGAGAGGTTCTTCTTGTACTGCTCGGTCGCCGCTTTGAGACTCGTGGAACGCATGACAAAGCTCGCACCGGCGGGGTCATTCTTCACCAAGTCCGGTCGTTTTCCAGACGTAACGGCGTCCTGAGCCACCGCCATTCGGCCATAGGCCTGATGGATCCTGCTCAGATAGCTATCGTATTGGTAGCGCGTGCTCAGTCGTTCCATGAGGGGTCAAAACCTCGATTACCTTCTTAGCATTCCAAGTAAATCTTCGGTTACTTGGTCAAAGATCGTCAGGACTTTCGCGGCGGCCTGGTAGCTGCGCTGGAACCGAAGCATGTTCGACATCTCTTCGTCCAAGTTCACACCGCTCACACTTTGCTGCTGCTCCGTGATCTGCGAGATCAGCGCGTCCTGTGTGCCCGCCGCGTTGTCGTAGTAGTTCGATTCACTACCCAACCGAGAGATCGAGTCCTTATGGAAGGTCTTGATCGAGCGGTTGCCCAGTGCGGCGATGGACAAATCGCGCAAGGCACTCAGGCTCCGGGCCAAACCGGTATCGCCCGCGACGTAAGTGGGCGTGCCCGAGACCACCGTTCCAGCACCCGCGACGATCTCCTGATAGTCGGATTCGACCGCGAGACTCAGGTTGAAATCGATCGCGCCGGTTTGCGGACCCGAAGCAACATCGTTGAAGAACTGGACATTGGTGTTCCCGTAGGAGTTGATGCCCGACGTGTGGATCGCGTTGACTTGCGTGCGCAGCGTGTTTGCCAACTGGTCGAGCGAACCGATTTCGCGATTGATCGTCTGCGCCGTCTGCATCAGCCCAGCGAGCTTGCCGCCGCGGATGGTGATCGGTACTGTCCAACCCGTAAGCGTGCCGTTGACCGAATCCACGTTCGCGGGCAGCGCGTTTGCGCCGGTATTGTCCACAAGCGTGAACTGCGAGACCACGACGTTCACCGTTCCGTCGTTCAGCGGCACGGTGGAGATGTTCACGAGTTCGCTTAGATCGCGGATCGCCTGGTCACGTCGGTCGGCAAGATCGTTCGGCGTTCCGCCGGTTGCCACCTGTTCGCGAATCTGAGTGTTGAGTGATGCGATCGACTCGGCAATGTTGTTGACCTGGTTGACCAGCGCCTGCATTTCCGAAGTGTTGTTCGCGGAGTAGCCCGTAAGCTGTTCGTACGTGCCGCGGATACGGCTCGCGAGCAGTTTGCCCGATTGTTGAACGGCCATCCGGTTCGCCGATTCGGACGGGTTGCTCGATAGCGCGCTCCAAGAGTCGAAGAACTTGTCGAGGGCGGCGCCGATCCCATCCGAGCCCGGCTCGTGCATGACGCCGAGCACGCCTTCGATCCCTTGAGCGATCGTGGAGAACTGGTTGCTGGACGACAAGCCCGCTTGGAGACGCCCTTCGAGGAAGAGGTCACGCACGCGGTTGATCGATCCGACCTGAACCCCGGTTCCCAGCGACCGGGCACCGTTCTGCCAATACGTAACGGGGTCGGTCGTCGCAAGATCGACCACCTGCCGCGTATAGCCGCGCGTGTTCGCATTGGCAATGTTGTGACCGGTGACGTCCAACGACCGTTGGAACGCACGCAATGCACGCGACGCCAGCTCTATGCCATGAAATGGACTCGGCATCTTAGGCCACCTGGTCGACAAGGACCGCCGGGGCCGTCGAGGGGCCACCGTACTTGGCGTTTTGCTCCTGGGCCGACTTGGCAATGAGCGCGAGCGTGCCGTTCACATAGGTCATCTCGTTCTCGATGAGCTTTCGGTTCTTTGAGATCGAGGTTTCCAGGCTCGCTGCGGCGGCTCGGACTCGATTGGCCAGTGACTGAACTTGCTGCGCTTCGGCTTGACTCAGCGCTCCCACCAGGCTTCGAAGAGTGGGATCGACTCCCAGCTCGTCGGCCAGCTTTCGGGCGGAAACCGCAGCTTGCTCATCGATCTCGCGCATGCGGGTTAGCATGCTGTCGAGTTCGGCTTGGATCCGCTCGACTGCGCCGACATCGCGGCTGACGAGCGCGCGGGTCTGCTCGCGCAAGTTCCCCATGAGCCGTTCAGAGGTGCCCAACCAGTCCCACCATTGGGTCTGTAAGTGTCTTGATTTCATCATTGTTTCTCTCCCGTTGTCGGGGTTTTCGGTCGGTTCACGGCCTCTTGGCCGAGATAAACATTTGAAAGCTGTTGGAAGAGCTCTCGGGAAAGACCCAGCAGACTCTTCGAAGCGATCTCTTCGCTGAAGTTCTCGCGGTACATGTCCTTGGCCATGTCACCCAGTGGCCCGGCGTCGGACTGCTGCTTGAGCGCTTTATCCATCGACTCGAGCATCTTCTTGACGAGGACTGCCTCCAGCTTCTCGGTCGAATCGCGCAGCTTGCCCAGCTCCGTGATCTGGTGCGCGCTCAGATCCGAGAGGCGAAGCGGCGGAAGCCCAGCGGCATCCGAAGCCCACATCACCGGGTTCTTGGCTCCCGCTTCGTACTGCTTCTCCAGCTCGGCGAGCTTGTCACCGAAAGCGTGCTTCACTTGGCTCGCCACCGCTTGGATGGCGCGGCGCTCAACGGGAGCAAGGGCACGTCCTGCTGCGGTCATGATGTCAGTCGTCATTGGATCTTCAACCTCGCTTTGAGTGCGCCTTGGCTCTTGAGGGCCTGCAGGATCGAAATCACGTCTTGCGCGCTCACATCCAGGGCGTCGAAGAGTCGAGCCAAGTCGGAGAGCGTCGCGAACGGCGGGATCTCACCGGACCGTGCACGATCCTCCTCAATCTGAATGTCGTACTCACTATCCAGCACCGTCTCGCCCTTGCTCAGTGCAGCGGGCTGGCTGATGACCGCATAGCGGGCGACGCTCACACGGAGGTTTCCGCGGGTAATCAGCGCGGGGCCAATCTTCACGTTGCCACCGACGATGATGGTGCCGGTGCGCTCGTCCACAAGGACCAGCGCGGGAATATCGGCGTACACGCTCGTCCCCTCGATGAGCGCCATAGTTTGCACCGGGCTTGCGTCCTTGGGAAGTGTGATCTCGATGGTGCCGCCGTCGATGGCACGCGGAAGGTAACCGGGGAACTTTTCGTCGAGGGCCTGCGAGAGACGGTTTGCGGTTGTGAGGTCTGGGTCGTCCAACTCAAGGTAAAGCTGGTTACCAAAGACCATCTGGTAGGGGACCACGCGCTCGACAATGCCCCCGCCCGGGACCTTGCCCGCGTTCACGTGGTTCTTGTAGACCTGAGCGCCGCCTGCACCTACATTCATGCCGCCAACGCTAACCGCGCCCTGGGCCACCGCCATCGCTTTGGTCTCATCGCCTTGACCGTACAGCGGGGTTTGGAGCAGCGTGCCACCCTTGAGACTAGTAGCGTCACCGATGCTCTGAACCGTCACGTCGATCCGGTTGCCGGGAGTCGCGAACGGCGGAAGCTCGGCGATGATCGCCACCGCCGCCACGTTCTTCGGCTGGATCTGAGTAGGGTCAATGAGCGTTCCAAATCGCTTGAGCGCATTGGCGAGCAGCGTCTGAGTAAAGGGCGTCTTTTTCGTGTCGCCGGTACTCTCGAGGCCCACGACCAAGCCGTAGCCCATGAGCTGATTGCTCCGGACGCCGCGAAATCGAGCGATGTCTTTGACGCGGACTTCAATGCCGTTCCGCTCCACCTGCTCGGCGCTAATGACTTCGCGCGGCCGCGTTGGTCCGGCAGGCTTAACTCCCGGCGAATTCGGCTGGGCCACTGACTTCTGCGCGACGCAGACGCTAGCAGCTACTGCCATGCAAAGACAAAGGATAAGTTTCTTCATGCGGGTTTCTTCCAAAAAATTGAGAGCCACTGAGGGTCGATGCAAGGGGACCAGGCACGGTACACCACGTCGTCCGGCTTGCCGGTGGCGGGAACCCGAACCTTGTCAAACTTCGGGCGCCGCCGCGAGCGGCATGCGAGTTCTATTGCGCGTCTACGTGAATCCATAGCCACCTCAGAAAAGCCAATCCAGCAACCGAGTAACGAGCCCACGGCGTTGCCGCTCGTGGATGGCTCCCTTGCCCTCCATGCGGATGTCGGCCTCGGCGATGAGCTCACTGCGGACCGTGTTGTTCGCCATCACATCGTCGCGCCGGATGACACCCGAGAGCTTGAAGGTCTGGATTTCCTTGTTCACGACTAGCGAGCGGGTCGCCTCAACGATTAAGTTGCCGTTCGGAAGCACCTCACGCACCACACCGGTGAGCTTGGCGGTCAGCTTGCTATTCTGGGTCGTCGTCCCGCCGCCGGTGTTGGAACTCTGATCACTCGAGACTTGCGGACCGATGATCCGGGTCAAGAAATCCTTGAACAGGTTCAGGCTCACACGGTTGTTGTCCTGCTTATTCAGGTTCGTATTGGCGGTGAAGTTGGCGACGCTCGTCTCGCTGATGATGATCGTGATGACATCGCCGACCGAACGCGCCGTGCGATCGACAAAGGCGTTGCCCTTCGAATCGCTCCACAGCGAACCGGTCGCTTCGATGGTCGTGTTCTTATCGATAACTTGCGCGTGGCTCAGCGACAGGAGCCCAATGGCCAACATCCAAAAATTTAGCTTCTTCATGCTTTCACCTCAACGGAGTCGGGACCAGACTGAGTCCCGGTAAGCTTCTTGCCCCCGGTCAGGGTCACTTCAACGGGTTCACCGGGCTTGCCTACCCGGGACACCCGGCCGCTCACTTCGATGGCGGCATTGCCCGCCAAGACCAGAACTTTCACATTCATGCCAACCCGCAAGGGATCCGGCACGCCGCTGCGCAAGAGCGCGATCGTTCGTCGGTTCACGACTGCGCCCTCGACGAGCACTGCCACCGTGACCCGGAAGCCTTGAGCATTGGGTGTCGCGTCTTCGACACGCAACGACCGTTCGCCGATAGGAACAGTCAGGCTCCCCTGGCCGCGATCAAGTTTGAGCGTGCCGTAGCGGCCAAACTTCTCTTCCAGCGCCTGAACCGCCGTCGCCTCGAAGTCGGCATCGGTCACGATCTGCCCCGCGCGGGTCACCGTCGCATTCTCGGGCAGGCCGATGCGGACACGATTCAGATCAATCCCCGCTCCACGCAACCGGGCGTTGATGCGCGCGAGATCCAGCCGGCGCAACACACCCACGGCAGGGGTGTCGCCAATCTCGATCGTCTGCAACATCTGGATAAGCTTGCTATCGCCCTTCAGCACCGCGATCTGTCCGAGCGTGAAGTAGTCGGTTTGCACTTGACTCTGTCGCCGAATTCCGATCCCGACCCCCGAGGTCGGAGGGACCGGGACGGCAACCGATTCTGCATTCGCCAGGGGCTCTTTGACCACTGGCTCTCGTTTCAGGGTTGCGGATGGCTGGGGCTGAGGCTTTGACGCGGCGAGCACGGCGGCCTTCCCTTCGCCAAATCGGATGACGCCTGTCGTCCCTTCGCCTGGGTTTGCCAAGCTGGGGCGGTCCGGCGACGCATAAAAGCCGCTCGGCTGCTGCGACGGTTGGCTCGCGAAGACGCCGAGGACGATCTGGCCAAGCTTCGCGCCGTGCGCAGACACCGTTCCGTCGAGGCCTATCTCGAGTTGGCTCACGTCGCCCGAGTAGCTGATTGCAGGCAAGAACGTCGCGCCGCCTTCCAGGGCGAGCTTGCCGGCAGAGACCGTCAGCGAGCCCGAGCGAGCGAAGACGACTCGACCCTCTCGCACGAGGCGCAAATATCCTTCGCCATCGACTCGGATCTGCGAGTTTGCGTTCGCGGCTAGAAGCAATGAAAGTGTACAAAGGGTCATGAATTACCTCTTGAGCTGGTTCAGGACCGAGAGCATGTCGTCGGCGGTTTGGATGGCCTTCGAGTTGATTTCGTAGGCGCGCTGCGCCAAGATCATGCGGACCATTTCTTCGACGACCTGTACGTTCGAACCCTCAAGGTGCTGACTTTGGATGGTTCCAGAACCACCTTGTCCAGGTTCCGTTTCTTGCGGATCGCCGCTGGCACCACCTGCTTGGAAGAGGTTCTGTCCAATACGGGTCAAACCTGCGGGGTTGGAGAACAGCGTGATCCGAACGTTTCCTAGCTGCGTGGGCTGCGACGATCCGGGAAGGATCGCGGACACGATGCCGGCGGAAGAAATCGTAATCGCCTGGGCACCCGTGGGAACCGTGATGTTCGGGACGAGAGGGTAGCCGTCATTGTTAACGAGCAGTCCCGCAGAGTCCATCTTGAACGCACCATCACGCGTGTACGCCAGCGTGCCGTCAGGACGTTCGACGCCGAAGAAGCCTTCGCCAACGATGGCCATGTCGATCGGATTGCCCGTCGATTGGAGAGCGCCCTGCTTAAACGACGATGCCGTCGCGGCCAGACGTGCACCAAGGCCGACCTGGATCGGCTCGGGGAGCGCCACGTTACCAAAGTTCTGCGCACCCGACGCACGCGTCGTTTGGTACATCAAGTCCATGAACTGCGCCAACTGCGATTTGAAAGCGGTCGTGTTCACGTTCGCCAGGTTGTTGGCGATGACGTCTAGGTTATTCTGCTGGGCGATCATTCCTGTGCCCGCGGTGGTCAAAGAACGCATCATAAGCGGCGGTATCTCCTGTTTTCTGCGCGTCGTGCGCGTGCTTGTCCGCCGTCCTGGCCTGGTATCGCCCGTGCCCTCTTGGCAATCGGGGTGGTGATCAAATCAAAGTGGTTTACGTGCCTCGGAGGACCTCCAAGAGGCGTCCGTTGTTTTCGTCCTGCGTTGTGATTGCCTTCTGCGCGAGTTCAAAGGCGCGGCTCACGGTGATCATCTGGATCATCGTTTCGACCGTGTTGACATTGCTCCCTTCGAGCGCTCGCTGCTGGACGCGGCCTGCTTCAAATGGCTCGACCTCACGCCCTTCGTATAGATTCGAGCCGAGTTTGGTGAAATCGCCACGGAAGAGACCAATCTGCGCATTTGCCCCATTCCCGTCAATGAGCGGGCCGACGTTACCCTTCTCGTCGATCGTCGCAGGACGCGTCGGATCGAGATAGATCGGTTGAAGGTTCTGGTCCAACACCGGGTACTGAGAGTTCAAAGGAGGTTG
Organism: Chthonomonas sp.; assembly: GCA_016788115.1. Classification (NCBI taxonomy): domain Bacteria; kingdom Bacillati; phylum Armatimonadota; class Chthonomonadia; order Chthonomonadales; family Chthonomonadaceae; genus Chthonomonas; species Chthonomonas sp. Next base: position 454,071 of record JAEURR010000003.1, read on the forward strand.
GGAGCGAGTGACGAGCATGCCGCCCTCGCCGTACTGAAACGCCCCGTCGCGAGTGTAAACGACCTGCGGCTCGGACTCGCCGGGCCGCGCCGGAAGCTGAACTGCGAAGAGACCTTCGTCCGTGATGATGGCGACGTCGAGCGGATTGTCGGTGGTGGATAGTGTCCCCACCGTCCATGCGGTGTACATCTTGGTTGCGGTGGGACCCGCGCCAAGAGTGCCTACCCGCTCTCCCGCGCCCCCATTCGAATTGAGCGATCGCTCCATCCAATCGTGGAACACGATGCCATCACGCTTGAAGCCGACCGTGTTGACGTTCGCCAAGTTATTGGAAACCACGTCGAGCCATTGCTGACTCGCCATCATTCCGCTTGCTGCACCGTAAATTCCTCGGTTCATCCCACCATCGTTATTGGCGGGTACGTCCAGAGCGTTACCCTCCGAATCTCGCAATCAACTCTAGGTTTGGGGATTCTGAACCTGGAAATGTGGAATATGGGTCAGTTTTTGAGGCTTGATTTCCAGCCATCGAGGAGCTGCATCGCCTGCAATGGAGTCAGTTGATTGAGATCCAGATCGCGTAACTGTCGCACCACCTCGGGCTCCTCTTGCTCGAACAGCGTGAGCTGCACCCGGTTCTGGATGGGGGCGACCGCACGGGGCGCCTCTTGTGTTTGCTCCAACTCCGCAAGGATCGCGGTGGCGCGGCTGAGCACCCAGCTGGGCATCCCGGCCGCGCGCGCCACGTGGATGCCGTAACTGCGGTCGGTGCCCCCGGGGAGCACCTTGTGTGTCCAGAGGATTTGGTCGCCCACCTCCTGCACTCCCACGCGGGAATTGTGGATCGAATCGATCTGGTCGGCCAGCACGTTAAGCTGATGGTAGTGGGTGGCGAAGAGGACCTTTGCGCCTTGCTCGGATAACCGTTCGATCATCGCCCAGGCGATCGCAAGCCCATCATACGTGCTCGTTCCCCGCCCGACCTCGTCGAGCACCACCAAGGATCGTGAAGTCGCGTGGTTGAGTATGTATGCACTCTCCAGCATCTCAACCATAAACGTAGACTGACCCAAAGCGAGTTCATCCTTTGCCCCAATTCGCGCGAAAATTGCATCGCAGACTCCTAACTTCGCCGATTTTGCGGGCACAAAACTGCCCATCTGTGCAAGAATTGCGATCAATGCGTTTTGCCGAAGAAACGTGGATTTGCCGCTCATGTTCGGGCCCGTGAGCACCATCATGCGCATACCTCCCGGTGTGCCCGGCGGTAGCACGGTGAGGTCGTTGGGCACGAACTGGGTGCCAGAATCCTCGACCACGGGGTGCCGCCCGCCCTCGATCACGATCGAGTCTTCTTCGTGCATGACCGGGCGAACATAGTCACGTCGCACGGCAACCTCGGCCAGATTGCTCAGCACGTCGACTTCGGCGACCGCGCGCGCGGTACGGAGGATGCTGCCGCTGTGTCCGGCGACATCCATGCGCAAGTGGTGGAAGATCTCGCTCTCAAGCGCGACGGCCTTTTCGCTAGCCCCCAGCACGCTGCTCTCGTGCTCCTTCAGCTCGGCGGTGATGTACCGCTCAGCGTTCGCGGTGGTTTGCTTGCGAATGTAGTGCGCGGGGACCTTCTCGCTATCCCTCTTGGACACTTCCAAGTAGTAGCCGAATACCGAGTTGTAACCGACTTTCAGGCCCGTTATTCCGGTTGCCGCCTTCTCCTGCGCCTCAAGTTTGGCGATGTACTCCCTGCCTTGCTTCCCTGCGCCGCGCAAACGGTCCAGTTCCAGGTCGTACCCATCACGGATAACTCCGCCGTCGCGAAGCGTTAGAGGTGGCTCCGCGATGAGCGCTTGGCCGAGCTTGAGGGCAAGCTCGCGGTGGTCCTGCATCTGCGCAGTCAACTCGGCGATGCGTCCAAATGCTACGGGTTCCAAATAATCTTGCAATTGGGGTAATTGGCTCAGAGACGCCGCGATCGCACCCAAATCTCGCGGCGATGCCAACCCCGTGGAGCATCGCGAGATGAGCCGTTCCAAGTCAGCAACGCGCCGCAGGGCGTCGCGCAGGTCGGCTCGGGCGATCGGCTGCGTCACCCACGTTTCGACCGCACCGTGACGCATTCGTATGGTATCCAATTGAAGCACGGGCTGTTCGACCCAACGACGCAAAAGGCGCGAACCCATCGCCGTCACCGTCTGATCGACGACCGACAGGAGCGTATTGCGGCGGGAGCCGTCGGACAGGTTGTGGGTCAGCTCCAACGAACGGCGCGTCGCGGGATCGATGCTGAGAAAGTCGTCGACCGCGTAGGTCGCGAGCGTGTCCACGTGGGCCAGATCGAGCTTGTTCGCCTCGGCGTAGGACAAGATCATCGACGCGGCCACCACCGCGCTGGGCTTCTCTTCACAACCGAATCCGCGCAGGCTTCCGACTCCCAGTCGTTGAAGCACGGCCCGTTCGGCCCGGTCCTCCCGAGGGGCGTCCAGTTCGCTCATGGCAACGCCGAGCCCAACCTTCGCTGACTCTCCAATCTCCGCCGCATCGGAATTCACCAACAGTTCGCGCGGTCGGATTCGCGCGAGCTCCTGAAGCAACCGGTCCGTCCACTGCTCGCCCTCGAGCTCGGTGACCAGAAACTCCCCCGTTGAGGGGTCCAACGTTGCAAGTCCCGCTCGACCGCCCCTGACACAGATCGCTGCGAGGAAGTTGTTCTGCCCCGAGGCGAGCATGGAGTCGTCCATGAGCGTGCCCGGGGTCAGAACCCGAGTGACCGCGCGGCGCACCAAGCCCTTCGCCGCCTTGGGGTCCTCCACTTGGTCGCAGAGCGCCACTTTGTGTCCGGATTGGACAAGCATGGCGAGATACTTCTCGACAGAATGGAACGGAACACCGGCCATCGAGACACGGCCGTTAGAGCCGTCCTCGCGTCCGGTCAGCGTGATGGAGAGGGTGGCCGCGGCGGTCTCAGCGTCTTCACCATAGAACTCATAGAAGTCCCCCACCCGCATGGCCAAGAGCACACCCGGATGCTCGGCCTTGTGCGCGAAATACTGGCGCAGCATGGGGGTTTGAGCACGCACCCACAGATGATACTCGCCGACTAGGCGCCCGATTCTGCGCGCGACATCCGTTCCGGCGCCGAGACCCCTAGGAGCGCGAGCGCCCCACGAAGCGCGGCGCGGGTCGCCTCGCACAACGCCAGCCGCGCCGAGCTGATCGCTGGCTCTTCGACCTGTACCACGCGGCAAGTGTCGTAGAACGAGTGGTACGCCCGGGCAAGCGCGATGGAGTAAGTCGCCAAGCGGTGCACGCCGTGGTCCGCGGCGCAACGCTGCACCTCGCCGGGCAAGTCGACAATCTTCTTGATGAGGTCAAGCTCTCGGGGGTGGGCCAACAGCCGCAGATGCTCGGGGCTCGCCGCCAACCCAGCCTCCTCCCCCTTGGCGATGACACTACTGATCCTGGCGTGGGCGTATTGGACGTAGAACACTGGGTTCTCGTCGCTCTGTCGCTCCGCCAAGTCAAGGTCGAAATCGAACGTCGTATCGTGGGAGCGAAGAAGGTAGAAGAACCGTGCGACGTCTTTGCCCGCCTCGCGCTGTTCGTCCTTGGATCCGGTCGGACGCACGTTCGTGCCGATCTCGCGCATCAGGTCGGAGAGCGCATAGATGTTGCCGTCGCGCTTGCGCATGGGAGCGGGTTTGCCGTCCTTCAGGAATCGGACGAGCTGGTAGATCTGCACTTCTAGCTTCTGGCGAGCCAGATCCAGCGCGGCTCCGCAGCGAACTCGCTGTGCTGAGCTCTCGAAGAGCTGAGCCTCCGCCTCGGTCAACTCCGTTTCTAACGCATCTCCCTCGGGGACCAACCCTTCGGCGAGCAGAAGCGCGGCGAGGACAGCCTGCAGGCGACCGATGTACCCGTGGTGGTCGGGGCCGAGAACCGTGATCAGCCTGTCGGCATTGGGGGGGCGATTGAACTTGTCCCAGTGGTAAGCGACGTCGCTGGAGATGTAGGTGAGACGTCCATCTTGGCGACGCAGAACGCGGTCCATGTCGTCACCGAAGCGGGTGGACCGAAGCCAAAGGGTCGGGCTGGCCGCGGGTTCCGCCCCATTTGCAGCATTCCCTTCGTCATCGACAAGACCGACCTGAGCTTCTCGCTCGACTTCGGCGATGACTCCGCCCTTGGCCAGCTTCAGTTTTGAGCGCACGGGCTGATCGTCGGCCACGCCTCCCGCGACCAAGCGATCGATCTCGGTGGCGACCGCTCCGCTGTCATGGAGCGACTGCTCGGAAAACCAGCAGTCGAACTCGACACCGAAGTCGGTGAGCGCCTCTCGCTGCGCATGCAGCATCTGCGCTTGGGACTGCTGCTGCCACCAGCCGATGTCATCGGGGTTGTCCGGGGCAGCGAGGGCTTTGCCCACCGCCTCCACGTAGTCCCCCTTGTAACCGCCATCAGGGAACTCGGCACCGACCACGCCGTTGGCGACCTGAGCGAAGTAGCGAACGCTCGCAGCAAAGAGCCGCATCTGCTCGCTGTTCACGCCGTCGTTGATGTAGTACTCGCGGTGGACGGTGTTGCCCGCCGCGGCCAATACGTTGCAAAGCGCGCTCCCATACGCCGCGCCGCGACCCGAGCCGATGGTAATCGGACCGTTCGGGTTCACGGATACAAACTCGACGTTGATCCTCTGGCCGGATCCTGCGAGTGATCGGTAGAAAGATTCCGGAGCATCCAGCACCGGGGCCAAGCTCGAAGCGATAACCCATGGCTGGAGTCGAAAGTTCAGGAATCCCGGGCCTGCGACCTCGATCGCTTCAAAGACCTCGCCGTCCTCCATCGCTCTGGCAAGCATGTGCGCAAACTCTGGCGGGGTCAGGCCCAACTTCTTGGCGAGCGCGAGCGCAATGTTGCAAGCGTAGTCACCGTGTTCAGGGCTTCTGGGCTCAGAGATCTCCACCGACTGCACGTCGACGGTAGGGATCTCGCCCTCCGCCGACAGGGCTGAGAGCGCGGCCACGACTTTCTCGGAAATGAAGCTGCGAATCAAAGTACCGTTGGGTGTACCCGAAGCTCGCCGAACGCGTCAGGTGCTCAGGTCAAGGCTCACGTCGAGATTGGGGGCACTGTGGGTGATCCAACCGACCGAGATGAGATCGACCCCCGTCTCAGCGTAAGCTCGCACGGTTTCAAGGGTGATGCCCCCGCTCGCCTCCAGCACGACCTTCCCTGCGGCAATTCGAACACACTCGGTGACTTCGGCGGGGCTCATGTTGTCGAGCATGATGACGTCAGCCCCGCCATCAAGCGCCTGTTGGAGCTGCGGGACGTCGTCCACCTCAATCTCAATCTTCACCAGGTGTCCTGCGCGCTTGCGGGCCGCGTCGAGCGCAGGGCGAATCCCGCCCGCCGCAATTCGGTGGTTGTCTTTGATGAGCACCGCGTCGTACAGACCGAACCGGTGGTTCATGCCTCCGCCGCACCGCACCGCGAACTTCTCCAACGCGCGAAGGGTCGGCGCCGTCTTTCGGGTGCAAACGATGCGCGCTCGTGTCCCGTGAATCCGATCCACGAGTGCACGCGTCGTCGTTGCAATGCCGCTCAGGTGCCCAAGGAAGTTCAGCGCGGTGCGCTCCGCAGCAAGAATGGAGGCAGTCGCACCATGGACCTGCATCAACTCTTCGCCCGCTCGGACGGTTGCTCCTTCGCCGACTTCGGTGGTCAACTTCAGTGTGGGATCGACTTGGCGGAAGACCTCGGCCGCAATACAGAGTCCGGCGACGACGCCCGCTTTGCGCGCCACGATACTTCCCACCGACTGCGAGCCTGCGGGCAGGCATGCGGCACTGGTCAGATCACCCGCTTGGCCCAAGTCCTCGGCCAAAGCGGCCTTCACCAAATCACGGAAGTGAGCGGGGTGGAGCGAGTCCATAGTCCTGTCTGAGTTTTACCCGGAGGGTCGACCCTAAACAGACCGAACGCGATCGATCAGGCACATTGGCAGCTCGACGATTCGCGATTCCAATTCTGGATTCTCGATCCGCTCCAGCATCCACATCCAAGCCTGCTTCACGATGACGTTCAGTTCGTTCTGGATGGTCGAGATCGGGACCGGAAAATCGGCAGACTCCGGATAGTCCCCCACGCCCCAGAGCTCGCAGTCCGCGGGGATGCTCACACCCGAAGACATCAATGCTCGCGCTGCTCCGATCGCCAGGTCGTCCGTGAATCCAAAGACGCAGTCAGGGGCGGGGTTCGAGGCGAGGTACTCGCGCATCACGCACTCCGCCGCCCAGGGCGATTCCGACGGAACCGGAAGGAGCACCGGCTCAAGCCCGAACTCCTCGACCGCGCGACAAAAACCCCGCCTTCTTCGTTCGCGGGGATAGTTCTCAGCAACCCACTTCACCGTCAGGTGGACCGGCCGATTCCGTCCTTTGGAGAGCATACGATGCACCGCATCGTATGCCGCTTCCTCCAGCTGCCAAGTGACCGAGTCACCATTCGAAACCAGCTCGTAGCCGAACACACAGATCGGGACGTGGTCGTTGCGATTGTCCTCGCGGTACGCCTCGATCGCCTTGCCAGCATCTATCGAGAAGATGCCATCGACGGGGTAACTGCCGGGGATCTTGCCCGTTTTCGTTAGCGCATCGCGCCCTCCAAGCCCATAGACCAGCACGTCATAGTTGGATTCGCGGGAGAGCTGGTAAATCTCGTTCAAGAAGCGCATGTAGGTCACGACCGGTCGGTCGATGGGCATCCACACCGCGAGCAGGTTCGACCGCCCGGTCTTCATCGCCTGGGCCTGGCGGTTCGGTTGGTAGTTCAGCTTGTCCGCCGCTTCACGGACCCGAGCTCGGGTCTCCTGCGAAATGCGAACAGTAACGTTGCCCGTCAGCACATGCGAGACGGTGGGGATTGAGACGCCAGCAAGCTCGGCCACATCCTGAAGGGTGGGCCGACGACGTGGGTTGGGTCGCAGCTCGCTCATAGTCGTTGAAGATCCCTAGCGCAAGTTAGGTGCTATTGTACTAGCCTTTGGACTCACTGCCCCGTTGGGATCAGATTTTGGCGGAACTCCACTCGCCAATCGCGCGCCTCCTCTTCCCAAATCACCCGGCTGTGACGCTTGAGCTGATGATCAATCTGCGGATAGTCGCTGCGGAAGTGAGCGCCCCTGCTCTCGCGCCGACCCAACGCCGATTCGGCCATCGCCCAGCAGATCCATGCACGGTGCCGCATCGCCCGCGGCTGGCTGCGGTCCTCATAGAGAGCGCGGAACTGATCGACACCAGACTGCAAGCCCGCGGCATCACGCACGAGGCCGACGTTCTGCCACATGGACTCGCGAAGCGGAAGCCACTGCCCGGCGTCGGGGACCTGGTCATCCACTGCGTGCAGCTCAGGGATTGCGGACTCTCGCCCCGACGCTCCAAGCACGCTCTCGGCGACCCGCTGACCGAAGACCACCGCTTCCAGTAGCGAGTTGCTGGCGAGCCGGTTCGCGCCGTGGACACCGGTCGAGCTGACCTCTCCACACGCCCACAACCCTTCGACCGTGGACCGGCCTTCGAGATCGACGGCGATTCCTCCCATGTGGTAGTGCGCCACCGGCACGATGGGGATCGGCTCGGTTCGCGGGTCCAGCCCCATCAACTGGCACCGGGCGAAGATGTTTGGGAACTGCTCGGGGAATCGCGCACCGACCGCCTCGCGCGCATCGAGATAGGGTTGGTCTCCCGATTGAAGCACCTGATACACGGCGCGGGCGACGAAATCTCGCGGAGCGAGTTCAGCGGCAGGGTGCTGGTCAGACATGAACCGCCTCCCCCCGCGATCGACCAGCTTGGCACCCGCACCGCGTAGCGCCTCGGTAATCAGTGGCAAGGGATCGGCGTCAGTCTTGAGCGCGGTCGGGTGGAATTGCACGAACTCCACGTCAGTGAGCACTGCGCCCGCCCGGGCTGCGAGCGCGAGTCCCTCGGCTGCTGCCTCGGGCGGATTGGTCGTGTAGCGATAGAGCTGGCCGCTTCCGCCGGTCGCCAAGATCAGGCGAGGGGTCTGCAGCAGGAGTTGCCCGCCGGGATGGCCCGCAACCAGCCCAGCCACGGCACCCTGCGCATCGACGATGATCTCCACCGCACGGGTGTGCTCCATCACCGTGATGCGGGTTGAGCGCTCCGTGGCGAGCGCCAGCGCCCGCATCAATTCCAACCCCGTGGCGTCTCGGTTCGCATGCAGCACGCGCGGGAACTGGTGTGCCGCCTCGCGAGCGAGGGCGAAGTTTCCGTCCGCATCGAGGTCAAATCGGGTGCCGATTTCGGCAAGAAACGCGACCGCCAATCGGGCCTCTTCCGTGAGGAGTTCGGCCACTTCAGGTTCAGTCAGACCCGCGCCGGCATTGATCGTGTCTTGCGCGTGTAGCCGTGGCGAGTCCGATGCGCCGACGGCAGCGGCGAGGCCGCCTTGCGCCCAAAAGCTGCTCGCGCCGGAGTGGAGGGTCGCTTTGGTGAGCAAGCAGACCCGCATAGGAGAGGACGCGAGCGCGGCGCAGATGCCAGCGATGCCGCTCCCCACGACCACGACATCGGCACTGACTGACTGCATCAGCTCAGGCGGACCTCAAGCATCCGGTCCAAGGCGCGCTGAGCCCGGACGCGGATACCCTCCTCGACTGAGATCTTGTGCTGCATTTTCTCCAGCGCTTCGACCACTGAATCGAGTGTGATCCGTTGCATGTGGGGGCACAGATTGCAAGGCCGTACGACTTGCAAGCCGGGGAACATGGCGGTGACGTTTGAACTCATTGAGCACTCGGTGATGAGCGCGATCTGAGTCAGCTTGCGCTCGCCAATGTGGCGAATCATCCCACTCGTTGAACCGGTGTAGTCCGCCGCCGCGATGACTTCCTCGGGGCATTCGGGGTGGACGAGCACTTCGATGCCCGGGTACCGGGCCTTCAGCTCGGCAATATCCTCGGCGGTGAACTTGACGTGCACCTCACAGGGGCCCTGCCAGAAGACGAACTCGACCTCGGGCATGTGCGAACGGACCCACTTGCCAAGGTACGGGTCGGGCAAGAAGATGACCTTGGATGCGCCTAGCGAGCGGACCACCTGGACGGCGTTCGAGGATGTGCAACAAATGTCCGATTCTGCCTTCACGTCGGCGTTTGTGTTGACGTAGGTCACGACCGGTGCGCCCGGGTGCTCGGCCCGGAGCCGTCGCACGTCCTCCGCGGTCAGACTGTCGGCCATGCTGCAGCCAGCTCGGAGATCGGGAAGCAGTACCGTCTTGCCGGGGTTAAGAATCTTGGACGTCTCGGCCATGAATCGCACGCCGCACATCACGATCACAGGCCTTTCCACCCGGGCCACCTCGCGTGCAAGCTGAAGACTGTCGCCGGTGATGTCCGCGATCGAAAAGTAGATCTGCGGGGACTGATAGGTGTGCGCGAGGACGGTCGCGTCGCGCTCATTCTTCAGTTCCAAGATACGCTCGACCTTGGGCATGTGGATCTCCCACTCTGCGCGCGGCACCACCGCTTGCATGCGAGCGTACACGGCATCGAGCGGGCGTAAGTTCGACATAGCCTCGGTTAGTGTACTAGGTGGCTCGACGGCCCGAACCATCCAGGCGGTAGCATCGTAGAAACACCAGGAACGATGGCCCCAGAACCCCCCGATTTGTCCCGCCGCGAATTTGTCGCAGGCACGCTTGCGTTGGGAGTTTCGGCGGTGACCCCTTCCCTGGCAGCTTTCAACTTTAAGGAGCAGAAGATCAAGATGGAACCCAAACTCGTAGCAGTACCCCAAGCGATCCCGGAGAAGGTCTACACGACCGAGCGTGTCGGCATCAGCCGCAAGACCCATGATGAGCACCTTAAGCTGTGGCAAGGCTATGCCAACAAGACCAACGAAATCCGCAAGGCACTTGCCGAGATGGAAGTCGATCCGACCAAGGCGAACCAGATCTTCAGCCAAATGCGCGCGCTCAAGGTCGATTACACGTTCGCCTACGAAGGCTACATCAATCACAACGTGTACTTCGACACGATCGGTGGATCGGGTGGCCCCGCGACCGGGAAGGTCGCCGAGCTGATCCTCGCGGCCTACGGCTCGTTTGACCACTGGGCGGCTGATCTGAAGGCGACCGCCATCGCGGGTCGCGGCTGGGTGTATCTGGCCTACGATCACGAAGAGGGTCGAGTTTTCAATTACATCGGCGACGCGCAAAACACTTTCCCCATCTGGAACCACACGCTACTGCTCGCGCTTGACGTCTACGAGCACGCCTACTACTTGGACTTCGGTACCGCCCGTGCCAAGTACATCGATGCCTACATGCAGGTTATCGACTGGGACGCCGTCAACGCCCGAGTCCCCGGCAAGTAATCGGACAAGGGTCGCGTGGAACCCCCTTCCGCGCGGCCCTAATCTCCCCCGCCGCCAAAATCGCCGCCCCCAAAGTCTCCGCCCCCAAAGTCGCCTCCTCCCCAATCGCCGCTGGAGCCACCGAAATCGGTCCCGCCGAGGTCGAATCCGCCGAAACTTCCGCTCTGGTCCAGGTCCGTGAGTGTCTGGTTATCAAGCGACGCCCCACCAGCCCAGCCCGGGTCGTATCCTGCTGTGTTCCCGAACGAGTGGTTGATCATGCCGACCGACCAGAACGGGTTGAACATGTGAGAAATGAGACTCAAGGTCATGAGGTCCCACACAAAGCCGCCTGAACCGTACATCGTGTGCGGGTTGTATCCGGAGGTCATGTACCAGGGAACGAACCGTCCTTGCGACACCTGCCCCCGCATTTGAGGTTCGAACCCACGCTCCATCTCTGCGCGATCGGCAGGACATGCGAGCACACTCCTGCGCTGGCCGTTCACATTGACGACCACCTGCGTCAGGTCGTTTTGGCCGGGCCGCGAGCAGAAGAAGCAGACGCCCTCGAAGGGCTGGAAAAGGGGGCTCGGCGTAGCGGTTGGGGTCGTATCGGTGACCTTGGGAGGGATCGTGAACGCGACTTTGGTACCTCCGGTCGCCGCTTCGATATGGGGTTTGCCCAGTTCGGCTTCCCGTGCAGCCGCTTCGAAGAGTTGGCCCGCGCGGCGCATCTCGTCGGCAGTCTTCGCGCCGTCCCGCAGCTCCCTGCCCTGCTCGTAGAGGCCCATAGCGCGCTCGCGATAGTCGCGAACCGCGGTTTGCTCTGGGCCGGGAGCGAGGAGGTCGGCGTAACTGTCGAGGTAGCCAATGGCATCCAGGGCCTTGTCCTGAGTCTGGCTAGCAGCCTCCCGAGCGAAAGCGATCCGGGCCTTGCGAGCCCCTACTATCGCGAGGCCCGCAACCGCAACTCCTCCCAACACAACCGCTGCAATCGAACCGCCAGCCGTCGTCCGTGCTTTCGCCTTTTGGGTTCCGGCAGCGTTCACCCGGCGGGCCAACCAGTCGATCGCGTCGGTGTAGTTATCGTTCTTCACGAACCCTCGGGCCTGATTATTGAGAGCGGCCAAAGATGCATCGCCTAGCCGATCCGAGTACGCGGTGATCCCCTGCTTGGTGAACACGATGAAGATCCCGTTGCGCATGTTCAACTGCTTCTCGAACGCGTAGATCGAGAAGGCCCCGCGCCTCTCCTCGCCCGATTGGACGCGCCACTTCGAACCGAGAGACGGGACTACGAGGATCTTCAAGTCCGTCGGTTTGAGGTCGGCGACGGTGCGCTCCAGCTTGGGTACATCGACAAACCGCTTGGCGGTCGGGTGCACGTAGATGCTGCCGCGAGAGAGCACGACCCAGGGGTCCGATTCTTGGGCCATAGCGGCTGTTGCAGCGACAATCAAGATCGCGAGTACGAACGTTCTGTTCATCCTTGTCTATTCTTACGCACTGCTCCCAAATCGCGTTGAGTCAGGTCCCGAACGGTACACTTTCCGGAGCGTGGATACGAGTTTGAACGAGCGAGTCGATGTGACGGTGATCGGTGGAGGGCCAGTAGGGCTCTTCGCGAGTTTCTATGCAGGACTCCGCGGGATGAGTGTCCGGATCATTGACAGCTTGCCCGACCTCGGCGGCCAACTCACCGCCCTGTACCCCGAGAAGTACGTCTACGATATGCCTGGCTTCCCCAAGGTTCTAGCCAAAGACCTCGCCGCATCACTCATCGCCCAGGGAACCCAGTTCCACCCGCACCTGGCGCTCTCAGAGACCGCAGAAACCCTGATCTCAGATAGCGCAGAGGGTTACACGATTCAGACAGCCAAAGGTGTGTCCCTGCCAACCCGGACGATCATCATCGCGGCGGGAAACGGCAGCTTTTCCCCGACGCGGATCGGCGTCGAGCGCGAGCTTGAGTTCGAGGCGACCGGGTGCGTGCACTACGGGGTGCGAGAGAAGGCGGTCTTCGCTGGAAAGAAACTGCTCATCGTGGGTGGCGGCGACTCAGCCTTTGACTGGGCGTTGAACTTGGTGGACGTGGCGGAGTCGATCCACCTGGTGCATCGACGCGACCAGTTCCGGGCGCACGAAGACACGGTCAAGCGTGTGCAGGCGACCCCGGTCCAGTTCAAGCTGTGGTACGTTGTGAAGGAACTGCGGGGCAACGGGAAACTCAGCCGCGTCCTGCTCGAAAATGTGCAATCCAAAGACACAGAAGAGGTCGATGCCGACTCGGTGGTCGTCAACATTGGATTTAAATCTTCGCTCGGGCCGCTTAAAGATTGGGGCCTTCAGATTGAGAAGAATCAGATCGTCGTGGACCACCACTTCCGGACAAACATCCCAGGCGTCTTCGCGGTCGGCGACGTGTGCAGTTTCGAGGGCAAGCTGAAGCTGATCGCGACCGGCGTCGGTGAAGCCGCCAGCGCGGTCTGTCAGGCCAAGACGATGATCGACCCGGCAGCAAAGCTCTTTCCGGGGCACAGCAGCGACATGGATCTCGGCGCGACGTCTTAGCACCATGGACTTGCGGGCGCTGCTGGAGAGCGATGTGCACGAGGGCGCGTTGGCACTGCTGGGGTGTGAGCTCTCGCTCGGACCGCTCCGCGCTCGCATCGTGGAAGTCGAGGCGTACCACCAGAGTGAACCCGGCTGCCATTCGTATCGCGGCATGACCCCGCGTACCCGAGTCATGTTCGGCGATGCGGGACGGGCCTACGTGTATTTCACTTATGGTCACCACTGGATGCTGAACCTAGTGGCAGGGCCAGTCGGTGAGGGCTCGGCCGTGCTGATACGAGCGGCCGAGCCGCTTGAAGGCATCGACACCATGCGGGATCGACGTCCCAAAGCGCGGTCTGATCGCGACCTCCTGAGCGGGCCCGGCAAGCTCTGCGCCGCCTTCGGCATCACGGCTCAGTACAACGATGCGCCCATGCTGTCCCCGGACTCTGAACTCCATATTGAACCTAAGGAGCGCGTTGCGGAGGTTCTCCATGGGGTCCGGATCGGACTTGCGGCCGGTAAGGGGGACGAGCTCCCCTGGCGGTACGTCGATGCGGCTGCCAAGCAGTGGATCAGCCGACCAGAAGTCCCACTTGCCCCCATGAATTGACGTGGATGCGGCCCGTTCAAGTAGACTCGATGGATCATGATCAAGCTGAATCTATCCGTTCTCTTCGTGGCCGCATTGGTCGTGTCCGCCCAAGCCGAGCTCCGCATCGGTCCCAAGGTCGGCGCGTTCCAACCCACCGCGAAGAAGACCCGCGACGCACTGGGGAGCACCTGGTTCGGATTCGGCTTTGGTCCTGTGGATACCCGTGGTTCCACTGAGCGATCCCAAATCGGATCCGACTTCCGAGTACTCACCCGCAACTCGCGCGGCAACCGATTTCTGATGATTTCGCCATCTTACGGACCCACGATTACCCTCGGAGACCCCAACTCGCAAGGCGCAGTGCCCTACGTCGCCTTCCGCGTTGGCCCCAGCTACTTCGACTACGGTATCGGCACTGGCGCGGCTCGCGTCAGCAAGAAGCGACTAGGCTACAACCTGAACATGGAGCTTGGGGCAACCCTCTCCAACGCAGGCCGACTTGCCCTTCGCTACGATCGTGTGTCCCGGTTCGATGGCTACAACTTTGACGGCCTGAGCTTGGAATTTATGTTCAGCATTGGCCGCTTCTAAAGGCCTGAATGCAAGAATCCAAAGACACAAGAACACAACTCAAAGAAACCGCATTTCTCGTCTTCGTCAACGACGACGAGAGTGACGATCTGTACGTCGAAGAAGAGCTCGCCGGACTGTGCGAGGCTGCTCATGTTGAGCCCGTCGGGACCCTGAGACAGCGCATTGGTCGTCCGACGAAAGCGACATTTCTCGGCTCAGGAAAGGTGAACGAGCTCGCGGCCCACGTCGTGGACTCGGGAGCGGATTACGTCCTGTTTGACTGCGAACTGTCGGGGATACAGTCGCGAAACTTACAAGAATCGCTCAAGCGAACGGTCATCGACCGAACGCAGCTGATCCTCGACATCTTCGCCTCGCGCGCCAGGTCGCGCGAGGGCCAACTGCAGGTCGAGCTTGCCCAGCTCAGCTACATGATGCCTCGGCTCATGAGCGTGTACACCAAGTTCGAACGGCAGAAGGGCGGCATCGGCATGCGCGGTCCCGGCGAAACCAAGCTGGAAACCGACCGCCGCATGGTACGTGACCGGATCGCAAGGCTCAAGCGAGAGATTGACGAGGTCCGGAAGCACCGCGACGCCCAGCGAGAGTCGCGGAGAAAGAATCCGTATCCGTTTGTCGCTATCGTTGGCTACACCAGCGCAGGCAAGTCGACGCTGATGAATCAGATGAGCGGCACCGAGCTCCTGGCCGACGCAATGCCCTTTGCAACCCTCGATCCGACCACACGGAAGGTCGACCTGGAGGACGGCTACTCCGTGTTCCTCACGGACACGGTCGGGTTCATCCGGAACTTGCCGACCCACCTGGTCGCGGCGTTTCGTTCGACGTTGGAGGAAGCGACCAACGCCGACGTGGTGCTCCACGTACTCGATGCCAGCCACCCCGAATGGGAGATGCAAGCCGATGCGGTGATGGAGACGCTGGGCATGCTTGGAGCGGCGGAGAAGCCAATGATCACGGTCTTGAACAAGATCGATCGGCTGGACCCCGCATCAGACGTGATGGAGCACCTAGGCGATCTGCCCCAGCCGGTCGCCATCTCGGCGCTCAAGGGCACGGGACTGGATCGACTGCATGCGGCGCTGCGCGAGCGCGTTCAGGAGTTTCTGGGCACCATTCGTGCGGTCGTCCCGTACGATCACAGCGTCTTGGTTGACGAGTGCTATCGGTACGGTCGCGTGCTCTCAGCCGACTACCAAGACGACGGCATCCACATCGAGGCAGAGGTCGTGGCCGAGCTCCGTTCGCGGCTCGCGCCCTACGTCGTCTGAGAGGTCCCTAGGTTTTCTCCGATATATGTGATATATTTATCACGTATATCGGAGAAGCTGGAACATTGGAAATCGTTTGGCGTGCGCTCTCGAGCCCTCATCGGCGGCAGATCCTAGATTTGCTGCGAGAGGGTCCGCTAACCACCAGCCAACTGACGCACTACTTGCCGGATCTGAGCCGCTTTGCGGTGATGCAACATCTGCAAGTGCTGGAGCAGGCGAACTTGGTCCTCCCGCGCAGGGAAGGCCGGCAACGCCTGAACTTCAGTAACGCGATCCCCATTCGCGAGGTGCTCGGTCGGTGGCTTAGTGAACACTCGGATGCAGCGGCTGAGACGGCCCTACACTTACGACGGTACGCAGAAACACCTACTAAGGAGAACGATGTGATGCACTCTGCAACAGTATCTACACCATTTCGATGCGTGAAGATCGAGATGGAAATGACGATCGACGCCTCGCCCGAGAGGGTCTACAACGCACTGGTCCACGAGATGGACAACTGGTGGCCGCACCGCTTCCGAGGTGACTCGACGGTTGTGGTCGATGCGCGGGTGGGCGGGATCATCGAAGAACAGTTCGTCGAGGGCGGCGGTGCCTTGTTCGGAACAATCGCCGAGCTGAGCCCTGGACGCCGGCTGGTAACGGTCTCGCCAAGCGTGATGAACTCCACGTATTCATCGCACAACGTTGAGACGTTTACCCTCCTCGAATCCGGCCAGTGCCTGTACGCCAAAAAACTGACGCTCTTTGGGGATGTGCCAGAAGAGCTCGAGAAGATGTTCCGGGATGGATCGAAGGCGCTGATGGAAGATGCGCTGCGCGGGTATCTTGCGTCCGGGAAGCAATATCAGAAGGAGGCAAGGTCATGAGCGCATCGCTCCTGTGCACGATGGCCGCGCTGCTGGTATCCGCTCCGACCGAGCTGCCCGCACTGACCTTGGCGCAAAAGATCGTCGGTACGTGGGAGAGCGAGGACCCACAGCTGAAGGTGCTGATGAGCGCGACGCTCGGTGACAACAAGCGCACCGTTCACTTTGTGACGACGGTTGGAGACCCCCAAAAGCCGATGATGCGCGCCAACTCGATGGTGGGACCAGACTCAAACGGAAAGGACGTCTTCTATCTGGACACCCACAACGAAAGCACGGTCTACTTCGGCAACGTCACGCTCGTCGAGGGGGCGCTCGTCTTCGATTTTCACGAGATGACGGGGACTCGGGGACGCTACCTGATCCGCGAACGGCTCATGAATCCCGATCAGCTACGGTCAACGTTCTATTCGGTGGGAGCCGACGGGAAGGAGTCGGCGCTGATGACGTTGAACCTGAGACGGCGCAAGGAGGCGAAGCCTCATGGATCTTGAACAGGCGGTGGAGACCCAACTCAAGAACATCGAGACCCGGACCGGCAAGAAGCTGGAGCAACTGGTGGCGATCATCAAGGTGAGCGGGCTGGAGAAGCACGGTCAGATCCGCGACTATCTCAAGTCGGAACTGGGCATGGGGCACGGCGATGCCAATACGCTGACCCACTATGCGCTGGAGTCCCGCTCTACCGCGCCGCTTGGTGATCCGCTGGACGAGATCTACATTGGGGCCAAAGCCGACCTGCGCCCAATCCACGAGGATTTGGTGGGACAGATCAGGCTGTTCGGGGAATTCGAGATTGCGCCGAAAAAGGGCTACGTGAGCTTGCGTCGCAAGAAGCAGTTCGCGATGATAGGCCCGGCGACGAAAACGGAAGTCGAGATCGGCCTGAACGCCAAAGGGCTTTCCGGTTCGGATCGACTGGTGACTTTGCCGCCCGGGGGCATGTGCAACTACAAGGTCCGGATCGCGGCGGTGGAGGCGATTGATGCGGAGCTTGTGGGTTGGCTGAGAGCAGCGTACGACTCGGCTGGGTAGGTTGAGCCTGGCTCCAAATGGGACAAGCCCCCTTGGTGCGAATCACCGGGGGGCTTGTTTGATCACCCTATTTTTCCAGTTCGAGCGGAGAGAGTTCTGACTGGCAGATCTCATCCCGCCGGAGCCATTAGCGCGGAGCTCTGGCTGCCTTCAGTTCCCAGCCCCACCATCCATAGCCATGCACGAACTGGGTGTCCGTCGCGGCGGATCCCCAACTGTAGCAGTCGTTGAACCGGATCTGGTAGTTGTGATTGACCGGCATTCCTTTGAATCGGATTTCAATGGAGCCATAAGTGTAGAACACGATGCTCCTTACCGGTCGGTTGTCCTGGTAGATCGTCGCAACGAAGTCGCTGCGGCCGGAATAGAATGTGCAATAGACGTCTCGGCAGTTTGCTGCCTCTGCGTCCCCACCCATGCTGAGCAGCACTGCTGCACCGAAGAGTAACTTTTTCATGATTTCCTCCGTGCTTTGATCGCACGCTTGTCATTGGAAGACCCGGTTGCCTTCACCTCGATTGTCTAAGATCGCTGGGAAGAGGCGCAACGTGAAAACTCCGTTGACTTTGGTCGAGCAAATGATGTATTCAAGCGCACCGATCGGAAACACTCGGGAAGAACTCAAACTATTCCTGTCGATGGCCAGCCATGCTAGCGGAGGGAAGTTCTCAGAGGCGGATGTCCGGGTCGGCTGGGATCGACTCTGGAGTCTGAATCAACCTGACTGCTGCCGCTTGGCCTACTGGGTCTCGGATGAGCAGACTGGTAACCGGGTCGCTTGCTTTGTATTGCTAAGCGTTTCCGAATCGCTATACCAAAATCACCTCTCCGAAATGAAGAGCCTGCATGATCTGGGTTCACTGGCACCGCTGGAAGATCGACATAGTGCACTGAATGAAGCGGAATGGAAGTCGATGCAGCATGGAACCGGTCTCGTGCTTTGGTTCCTGGCATTGTGCTGGAACGATCGCTGGGCAGAACCGGGCGATGCGTTTACCCACCTTCGACCCGTTGTCGTGAAGGCGGCGAGGGGGCTTAACCTCAGAAGTCTTGTGATGACCCCATTGAAGGCGCATTCGCTAAGATTGCTTCGGACCGAAAAACACATGATCTCTGGCTTAAGCGCTTGGGGTGCCTTGCGGGTTCTTCGCAGGACGTTGCAGCAGCAGTTTGCACTGGTTCGTATTGACAGAGAACGCGTCAAAAAGCCCGCCAGCAATTATTGGCTTCACGACATACTGTTTCGCGGGTACGACCGCATCGACACGTCGAACCTTATGCTGAAACCTAGGGAGCGAAGGCTTCTGGACGCGATTTACCATTGCGGCACCGACTTGGATCGAGTCGCTTTTTCCCTGGGCGTTACAAAGCGAACGGTCAAGGACCAGATCGGGACTCTGGCGAATGACCCATCTCTTACCGCGATGCTGAAAACCAGTGGAACGTCAGATTCGGAGCTAAGCTCCTTGACAAATGTTGAACTCCTGTCTCGGGTTGTCCAGGCGTTCCCATTTCTTCGATTTCCGTTCTGAGAGGCTGACGAACAAGTCACAGCGCACTAGATAGTAGTGTCCTGCTACAACAGCAAGACCCCAAGTGAAACTCACTTGGGGTCTTTATTGCTTGTTACAGCTTAAAAGCTCAATAAGGATGCGCGTCTTCCGACCTGGACATGGTGGAAATCCGGAATCCGGATTCCACGTACAAGTCCTTAAAGGAGGTGATCCACCCACACCTTCCGGTACGGGTACCTTGTTACGACTTAGTCCCCCTTACTCCCCTCACCTTCGGCCGCTCCCTCCTTACGGTTAGGCCACGGACTTCGGGTGAAGACAATTCAGGTGACTTG
>JAEURR010000004.1 GCA_016788115.1 Chthonomonas sp.
GCAGAGAAATTTTCAATGAGTATCTCACCCCTGTGTCAAGTTCTACCGTCAAGAGCTGAAGAAAACCGAGGCGGTCCGCGTCGCGTCGCCTCGGCGATCCAGAAAGAGCGACCCAGTCTCAGGCGCGACGTCGGCGACGCATGAGAACCAGCGAGCCGAGGGCAAGTGCGCCCCATGTGCCCGGTTCGGGCGCGATGACCATGGTCAAAGAACCCGCGTAGTCAGTGGTCGGCAGGTTGTGCGTCGGAGCCATGACGTTTGCAAGCCGATCGTACGTATACCACTTGTTTGTGTAGTTCGTACCGTTCCAATACGACTGGATCAGGTGGAGGTTTCCATTGTGCCCTACCGCCATATTCGTCCAACCCGTCGTAACCGTGTACGAGTAGTTAGTCAGGCCTGTCATGGATTGCGCAGTCCCGTTCGCCTGGCTCTTAAAATAAAGCGTCGACGTGTTGGCACTCGAACTGTAGTAGACCCTGCCGTTCGTGGCCACCACGTTCCCGTACGCGTACTGGTCAGATTCAACGCCCAAGTCGTTGAACCCGAGGTAGGTTCCGATCGAATTGTACACAAAGCTATAGAAATTGAAGAAGCCGCCTCCGTTGTCTCTTCGTATTAGCTGATAGATGTTCCCGTCCGTTCCCTGAGTCGCCGAGAGCGGAACGTATGTCGCCCCAAATGGGCTGAGAGTCGAGAGGACGACACCTGTATTCGTCATCAATCGCGTCTTTTGGGACGGCACCGCTCCACCGTAACCCGTGATCAGGTAGTTTCCGTTCGAGAGCGCCGTGTGATTCATCGGACCGTTTCCGTAGTACGGGGTCTCGCGGGTGTCGAACTGGCCCTTCAGGACGCCAGTGCTGTAGTTGATCCAGCGATTGAAACCATCGGCGTTAAGAACTGCAACTTCGCCCGGACGGCTCGCGTCCTTTGTGACGAAATTGTTCGAGTACCATCCCGTAAGACCCGACCCAAACGTCCCGAGCGAAACCCGGTTCACTGGGTCATACCGGGCGATCGCACCATTGGACGTCGTGTACATGGCAAGTTCGTAGCTCGCCAGAGCACCCGTTGACATTGACCCAAGAACGAACAAAACCGAGAGCTGTCTCATCTGCATGACTTTCATTCTATGACAGATCACCAGAAATCGCACGAAAAACTGGCGCGAAGTTCAACCGGCGCACAGCATAAAGGGCGGCCGCTCCCGGTCGCCCTTCACTCTCTGCGCGAAATGGGCCGTCAGCGAGTTCGCTTTCTGCGCACGATGGCCAATAGGCCGAGCCCGATGGCCGCCCAAGTCGCCGGTTCAGGCGCAGCCACCATCGTCGCACGCGAAATGGTCATGTTGTACGGCATTGCATACATAACGGCAAACCTGTTACTCTCCGGCTCGTACGTGTACCATTGGTTCGTGTAGTCAGTCCCATTGTAGTAGGACTGAATCATGTGGACTTTGCCATCATGTCCTGCAACAAGGTTTGACCATCCCGTCGTCGAATAGTAAGAGGTGGCGATGCTGGCCGTGGCAGTCTGGGAAACGCCTGCCGGATGCCAAGCGATCCTTGGATTCGTTGTCTGCGTGCCCGGACCCGCGTAAATTCTGCCGCCCGATGCCAGGATCGAACCGAAGGCATAAGCGTCCGCGTACGATCCCAAGCTATTGTAGCCAAGATACGTGCCCGCGGTAGTGAATCCGAACGTAACGAATGCGAAGTTTCCGCTTCCCAGGTTGAAACGGTTGAGCGTGTAAATTCGTCCATCCGAACCCTGAGCCGAGCCAAGGGGTTCGTAGCCTGAGCCGAACGGGCTCATCTCGGTAAACGAAGAAAAGGCGGCGTTATAGACTCGCGAACGCTGCTGAATGGTCGGGCTCCCGTAGTAGGCATTGACCACGTAGCTTCCGTTTGAGAGAGGAGTGACGCTGTAGGGCCCATTTCCGTAGATTTGCCCTTCGCTCAAGAACTTCTGCCCCGTCTGCAAGCCCGTCGAATAGTTCGCCCAGCGGATTCCCGCGTCCCCATTCAGCGAAACAATTTGACCAGGACGGCCGGAATCGAGGCTAACGGACGCGCCCGAGTAAGTCCCGACTACACCTGCGCCGAATGAGCCCAACTGCACCCTGTTCACCGGGTCAAATCGGTAGAAGTTCCGATCCGTAGTGGTCGTGAAGATCACCATCTCGTAGCTGGCCCGCGCGACCACCGAACCTGCCAAGCAAAACAAAACTACTGAAAGCTGTCCGACTCTCATACGATTCAGTGTATCGCAACTTTGCTGAATCTACCCCTGAGTTTTCGATGGAGCCCAATGGCCCAAGTTCAAATCCTCGCTCATTGCGGCCAAAAACTGTGAGGAAATGTACAAGATTCGTCTGGCATACGACAAGTCATCGCAAGCAATGGACGAAAGCCCTCAACTTTCGTCCAACTCTAGCCTCCCTGCGTACAGATCCTCGAGAGAACGGTACGAACAGCGGCGCGAAGAAAGGAGTTCTCGCGGGCTATTCTACAAACTCAAGCCACACGCGTACAGTTCAGAAGAACTCTTTTGCGCCGGCTTCCATTTCTTCTACAGAAGGCTCGTGGATGCGCTGGCCCATCGACCATTTGTAGCCATATCTGCACGTGAACTGGCCGTAGCGATCGCCCCAGAACATGTCGGCGAGCGGCATCGTCACTTGCACTCCCGCCTTCTCGGCGCGAGCCCAGTCGGCGTCGATGTCCTTTGACTGGATGTGGATCGTCACGAAGATCTTGTCGCCGGGCTGCGGCCCGAAACTCCCGTACTCCGGAAACTCATCGTTGATCATGAGCACGCTGTCGCCAATGACGAGTTGGGCATTCATCACTTTGCTCCCGTCCGGCGTGAGCGCCACGTTCCGCGCGACGGCGCCGAGCGCCTCTTGGTAGAAAGCGATCGCTTCTTGGGCGTTACTCACCACGATGTAGGGCGTGAGCGTCGGGAACACATGCTGAGACGACAAATCTTTCATGCCCGATTATGCATGATCTATAATATGCCCAAGGCTTAGAGTTGCAGCAGCGACCGTATTCTCTCGAATGGGAAATTGGGGGTTGCAATCTGGATCGAAACATTCCAAACAAGAGGCACTTCAACGATGAGCTCCGACACCTTCCCCATTCGCCGCGTCGATCACATTCGACATTACGTAAACAATGCCCGTCAGTCGGCATTCTTCTACCAACACACGTTTGGCTTTGACATCGTCGCGTTCCGCGGCCTGGAAACTGGCTCGCGCGATCAGGTCGACTATGCCCTGCAACAGAACGATCTCCGGCTTGTCTTCTCGGCCCCGCTTCGTCCAGGTCATCCCATGGCGGAAAAGATTTCGACCCACGGAGACTTCGTCCAGGACATCGCGTTTGAAGTCGACGATGTCGATTGGGCGTACAACACCGCCGTCTCGCGAGGCGCGGAGTCGGCCTACGAACCCATGACCCTGGAGGACACCCACGGAACCATCCGCCAGGCAGGCATCAAGATCTATGGCAACACGATTCACACGTTCCTGAACCGGGACAACTACACGGGCCCATTTATGCCAGGCTTCCGCGCCGAGAATCAACCGGGAGACGGCATCGGAATCATGGAAGTTGACCATTGCGTTGGCAATGTTGAACTGGGACAAATGAACCGCTGGGTGAAATGGTACGAAGACGTCCTCGGTTTTGCGAACCTGATCAGCTTCGATGACAAGGACATCTCCACGGAATTCACTGCGCTCATGTCCAAGGTGATGGCGAGTGGCAATGGAAGGGTGAAATTCCCGATCAACGAACCCGCCGAGGGCCGCAAGAAGAGTCAGATCGACGAGTATCTGGAGTTCTTTGGCGGCGCAGGCGTTCAGCACGTGGCCTTGCGTACAGACGACATCGTTTACACGGTCAGCCGGCTTCGCGCCCGAGGAATTGAGTTCCTCAGCGTGCCCCGTTCGTACTACGATATGCTTCCCGAGCGCGTTGGCGCGATCGAAGAAGACATCGCCGTGCTCGCCGACCTGGGAATCCTTGTGGATCGGGACGATGAAGGGTATCTACTGCAGATCTTTACCAAGCCCGTGACCGATAGGCCGACTTTGTTCTACGAAATCATCCACCGCAAGGGGGCGAAGAGCTTCGGAAAGGGCAACTTCAAGGCGCTCTTCGAGAGTATCGAGCGAGAACAGGCCTTGCGCGGCACGCTGTAAACTCGCGGCTCGAATTTCTTGAACGAGGCTGATCTCTGGCCATGCAAGGATCAGCCTCTTTTCGTTTTGGCGCATCGGGTAGCTTTGACCTATGGCTATTGATATCCGCGCACACTACGGTTTCTGGATTGAACTGCTCGCTTCGAACTACGCAAAGGACCTCGCGGCCCTGCCAGAAGGCGCGTACACGACGTCGATCGGCGGCGCGTGCCGCACCGCTCAGAACATTTCCACGGAAATCGTGCTGATGACCCGCGTGGCTAAAGACGTGCTCGAAGGAGGGGAGATTCCGGGGCGAGATCCCGCGAAGTTTGCCTCGCTGATGGAGGAATTGAGCACGCCAGAAGCCGCCGCGCAGGCAGTGAAGGACGCGGCGAAGGAAGCAGGCGCCGCTTTCGCCGCAGCTTCGGACGAGACGTTGGCACGGGAAGTTATGATGCCGTGGGGAATGTCGATGTCGCTGTATGCGCTTGCGCACCTGTGCGCGACGCACATTAATTACCACGACGCGCAACTCAATTACATCCAATCGTTCCACGGCGACACCGAAATGCATTGGTTCTGATTTGCTGCTCTTTCGGCCTCGTGGGCGGCGCGCGGGTCTGGTAACGTTTCGGGATGGATTGGATCGAGAAAACCACCGGCCTGCAGCTTGACGGAAGGACGGGGGCAGCCGAATTCTTGCTCGTCGTGGTTCCTTTGGTCTTTCTTCTAGCCGTCGTGTGGCGGTTCGTCGGCCGCAACCGCCGGTCCGCATAAACAACAGCGGCCTAGTTCAATTGAACTAGGCCGCTGTTCGCTTTCGCTCGCGCTTACTTCTCGTCTTTGAAGTCTGCGTCGATGACGTCGCCGTCCTCTTTCGCCGCGCCGACGCCTGCACCAACCTTCTCTCCCTCATTCTCCTGCGGTTGCTGCGCACTCTGGTACAGCTTCTCCGCGAGCGAATGGGATTCCGTCTCGAGTTCGGTGAACGCCGCTCGGATCTCGTCCTCGTTATCGGCAGCGATGGCTTTGCGGAGGTTTGCAATCTTCTCTTCCAGTGAAGACTTCTCTGCTTCCGTCAAGTTCGCTCCGTGCTCGCGCACGGTCTTCTCCGTGTTGTAAGCCAACGCATCCGCCTTGTTCTTCAACTCGGCCACTTCTTGGACCTTGCGATCCGTTTCTGCGTTCGCTTCCGCTTCGCGGACCATTCTGTCGATCTCGTCCCGGTTCAAATTGCCCGAACCCGTGATGGTGATTCGCTGCTGGTTCCCAGTTCCCAGGTCCTTTGCATTGACCTGAAGGATTCCGTTGGCATCGATATCGAACGTCACCTCGATCTGGGGCACACGAGCCGGTGCCGCAGGGATTCCTGCCAAGTGGAACCGCCCGAGGCTCTTGTTTTCTCGTGCAAGCGGTCGTTCGCCCTGGAGAACATGAATCTCAACCTCCGGCTGGTTGTCGACCGCAGTGGTGTAAACGCGGCTCTTCTTTGTCGGGATCGTGGTATTCCGGTCGATCACCTTATCGAAGATGCCGCCCTGCGTTTCCACACCCAGCGAAAGCGGAGTGACGTCCAGGAGCAAGATGTCCTTCACTTCGCCACCGAGAACGCCAGCCTGAATCGCCGCACCGATCGCCACGACCTCGTCCGGATTCACGCTTCGATTCGGATCTTTCTTCGTGTACTCCTTCACAAGCGCCTGGACCATCGGGATGCGGGAAGAACCACCTACGAGAATGACCTCGTCCAGTTCGGTCGCCCCCATTCCGGCATCTTCCAGAGCCTGATCC
The DNA here is from genome assembly GCA_016788115.1 of Chthonomonas sp. Lineage (NCBI taxonomy): Bacteria > Bacillati > Armatimonadota > Chthonomonadia > Chthonomonadales > Chthonomonadaceae > Chthonomonas > Chthonomonas sp. Next base: position 5,987 of record JAEURR010000004.1, read on the forward strand.
AGCGGTCTGCGAATCCGTTCGAGCAGATCCGAGCACAGTTCCTCGAACTTTGCACGGCTCAGGTTCAAATCAAGGTGCTTCGGCTGATTGTCGATGGCCGTGATGTACGGCAAATTGATGTTCGTCGTGACCTGGCTACTGAGCTCGATCTTCGCCTTCTCCGCCGCTTCGCGCAATCGCTGGAGCGCATCGCGCTGAGCGAGCAAATCAATGCCCTGCTCCTTCTTGAACTCGCTAGCAATCCATTCGACAATCTTCTGGTCGAAGTCATCGCCGCCCAAGTGGCTGTCGCCGTGAGTCGCCTTGACTTCAATGACGCCGTCGCCGACATCGAGTACCGAAACGTCGAACGTGCCGCCGCCCAAGTCGAAAACGAGAACCGTTTCGTTCTTGTCCTTGTCCAAGTGGTAGGCCAGCGATGCCGCCGTCGGCTCGTTGATGATGCGCAACACCTTCAGGCCCGCGATCTCGCCCGCGTTCTTGGTCGCAGTTCGCTGGGCGTCGTTGAAGTAAGCCGGAACCGTGATGACCGCCTGGTCCACGGCCGTACCCAGGTACGCCTCCGCGTCTGCCTTGAGCTTCTGGAGGATCATCGCGCTAATCTCCTCGGGAGTGAAGTCCTTGTCCACCGCCGGGATGTGCGCCACGATCATGCCATTCTTGGCTTCCTTGATCTGGTAAGCCACGCGGCTCGCCTCCTCCTTCACTTCCGAGTACTTGTGGCCGACAAATCGCTTGATCGAAGCGACCGTGTTTTCCGGGTTGACCACCGCTTGTCGCTTCGCGGTCACGCCGACCAGCCTTTCACCATTGGCCTTGAACGCGACGACGCTTGGAAGCGTCCGCGTGCCTTCTGCCGTCGCGATGACGATCGGCTCGCCGCCTTCCATTACTGCGACCACCGAGTTCGTGGTCCCCAAATCAATGCCTACTGTTCGTCCCATCGTGTTGCTCCTTAAGTCTTATCGCCTAAAGACACTTGAGTCTTATAGGCTCACATGACAATTCTAACGTCAAAGGTACCCCATCCGTTCCGGGTTTTGGAACGATTTCTTAGAGACAGGACTTTAGGGCCTGCATGGTCGCATCGACCGGAATCTCGCCGACCGATTCGTTCTCTGCCGGGTGAAGAACGGTCAGACTTGGGACGGGCGGTGCCCAGAGCCGGTGAATGCCATACCGGAACAATCCAACCGTCGGAGTTCCCGTCGCCGCGGCCAGGTGGAGGATGCCGTTGTCCAGGGTGAGGACCGCGCGTGCGACCGCAAGTGCCCCGACGACCTGGGGCATGGTGAGTTTGCCGCGCAGGTCCTCAACAAGCTCATCTGCGACCAACTGGGTCTCAAGGTCGTTGCCTTGCCAGTACTTCGACTGCGAGCTTGGCGGCGCGCCAAGCAATCCCACCGAGACTCCTTCGTGCTTCAAAGCACTGAGCGCCTCACTCCACTTCTCGGCGGGCCACAGTTTTTCCGGCAGGCTTGCGCTGGTTGCGATGAGCACGTCGGGCACGGCACGCCCCGGGTCATCGCTGGGTACTCGATACGCGGGCACCGTGCCCTCCAGATAAGCCAATCGGCAGAAGATCTCGGCGATAAATCCGCTGGACAAGAACGGATACTTTTGGGTCAGCGTTGGGCTGATCCACTCCATGTCGCGCCAGAGGTCGCCCCGGGGGTCGTCGGCGTGGGGCAGGTCTTTCCGCGCTTCGCCATCGAGACACGGTCCCGCGGCAAAACCGTGACGCCCCACTAGTGCCGCCGTGGCGAACTTCGCCGCCATCGTGCTCTCCAAGTTCACCACCAGTTCGTACGCTCCGCTTCGATCGCTCAGGATGCGGACCGTGTCCGTCGGGTGCGCTCCATGGAGCGGGTACCAACTATCGAAGAGGTCCGATGCGTGCGCCAGTTCGGAGACGCGATTGCCGGCAAAGTAGTCCAGCGTAGCGTGCGGGTACTTCGCCCGAAGCATCTGCAAGAGAGGCGTGGCAATCACAAAGTTGCCGATCGCATCGTTGGAGATGACGCCGATGCGCGCCTTAGCAGGAAGCTCTTGACCAACGAATCGACGGATCATCTGAGTTCATTGAACCCGATCCGCTAGAAGCGCAGCTGGTATTCCATGCGCATCGTCCAGTTCTGCAACCGCTGGTCCCCTGGGCGCGAATGCTGCCAGCTCACGTTCCCGAGGAACAGGCTGAGTTGCTGGTTCGGACCCGGCTGCTGATCGTACCGCAGCGAGTAGCGATGCACAGTCGAGCGTTTGCCCTGGCGATCGTTTTGCTCAACTCCATAGAACAAAAATACGGGAGACGGGTTCTTCGCGTTGAGAGTCAAATTGACCCCGCCAACCCGGCTGCGGGTCTTCTGCTGATCGTTGCGCAGTTCTTCCCACGATAGCCCGGCAGCGAAGTTTCCGTCGGTGCGCTGGTTCAATTGCCACTTGTTCGCCCTCGTGGCCTGCGGCAGCGAACCGAGAATGACATCTCCGCGGGCGACTTCGGGGTTGGTCTGAAGTTGGTGAACCAGTTCCCAAGAGCGGTTGAGCCGCGCGGTCAGCGCATAGTTGCGGATCATCGTGCGCGAACCATCGGGCATCGTGCGCAACTTGTAGGACACGTTGAGGCGTAGCGGATTCTTCTCCGCCGGATCGGTCGAGAGCCGGAATGTGCGGTCGATGGCGAGCGCATCGCCCGCAGCCACTTGCGAGAGGTAGTCCCAGCCCAAGCTCACTTGGCCCACGCGGAATCCTGCGCCCATCGAGCGGTTCTCCCGTGCCCATGCGTTGTTATCGCGCATCGTATCTGCGCCGTAGCGCAGAGTCAAATCGCTCAACGCACCCAGTTGCAATGGCCGAACCGTCGAGAGCTGGAAATTGCCGGAAGATTGGGTTCGCTGGCGGTCCCAAACGTTCTCCGAGTACACCGCCTTGCCGACCGCGATACCCGCGACTTGGCCTGGCGTCAGTTCGAAGCTCGACTGCTCCTGGCCGAGCGCACGTGTGTTCGTCTGACGGCCGTAGTTGTAGCTGAATCGCATGCCGCCGCCAAAGTCCCACCAGAAACCGTACTTTCGTTGACGCTCGCTGGCGTGGTCGCCGGTCCGCTTGACTTCGCTGTCCGTGACGCTCACGCCCGTTCGCGGGCTCAAGGTCGTCGTGAGCGTGCGTGATTGCTGTGTTTCCCTGTCGCCATCGCTGTAGGTAACGCTCGTGTGCTGCGCGCCCAGCGAGGTCGCGGCGTTGATTTTAGTCTCGTAGGCAACGGTCTGCCGTTTGGAGTCCGGCAAATCGGTCGTGGAACCGTCATAGTCGACCTTCTCGGTCTCCAGCTTGACCCTGCCCGCGGAGCCCATGTCCCGGGCGACGCTCCATCGTTCTAGCCCGTTGGCGTAGAGCAGATCCTCTGGCATGTTGGACCGCGCTCGGAACCGAAGCATCGAGAGTTGGGTGCGTGCGTCAAGATCATAAACGACCGAAGACGACTCGATATCGCGACTCTCGCCGGTCGCGCCACGGTCGGCGGTCGAGCGCTGGGTCTCTAGCTGCAATCCGCGCATCAGGTTCCATTTCAGCGCAAATTCCGACTGATGGAACCCACGATACTGGTTTAGAAACTCTCGTTCGGGGTCGGCCATCGAGCCAATAGACTCAAACCCTTCGCCGATCGCCCGGTTTGCGTAGCGGAGTTCGAGCCCCTTGTCCGCATAGCGTAGCTTCATGCGATCGAGTTCGCCTTCGGCGGCCTTGCGAGCCAGGGTCTGTGAGAATTCGAAGGTCTTCGCCCCACCAAGGTTCAGCCCACCGTCAAGATCGGTGCGACGTAATCCGCTCAGGCTGCCAAGTCGTTCGCGCTCGAAGATCAGCAGTGAGCTGAGAGCCTCGAAGCCGGTACCAATCGACTGGTTTCGGTAGCGGATCGAACCGAAATTGCCTGCGAGCGACAAGGTTTGGACTTTTGTCCGGTCGGTGGCATCCTTGAGCGAGAGGTCTTCGGCGGTCAGCGAAAGATTCTTTGCCGGAGTCAACCGAAGTCGAGTCCCTTCGCGCGAGATACCGTTCAGTTGCCGGAAGAGCTGCCCCTCTTCGCCGCGCTTATCGAAGGGGTTCGCCTGGTACATCTTGCCGATCGCATCGACATGCCCGCGCACCTCGGCATCGCTCAGCGCCGCCGAAGCGTTGAAGTCGTGGTCGGAGCCCCGGGTCGTGCGCGAGATGTCCCAACCGCGACCACTAGCTTGGACGTCCGTGGCGCCCAACCGCGCCGAATCCTGCTGGTCCTCGCGTATCCAGGACGTTGAGTAGCTCCACGGGTTCCCACCCATTTGGGCTCCGACGTTCCACGCTTGGCGGCGAAGACCCTGCTCCCGAGAGAGTTGCCCTGCATCGGCGAGGCGTGTGCCGTCGAACCGAGTGAATCCTTTCTCAACTCGCTGGTCCAAGAATCCGAAGTTCACGATTCCCAACGCGAGATTTGCTTTGCGACGGAAGAGATCGGACCCTTCGCCCGAGTTAATGCGGTTGGTTTCGAAGCCAATGGAGTTGCGGCCCGCGGCGTAGTTGAGCTGCATCTGCTCGCGGGTCATGCCAGCTTCCTTGGCTAGCTGACCACGATTGACGTTGCTGAGGTCGTTGAAGCGCTTGAAACCACCGGTGGTGTGCTCGCTCGACCAGTTGAGCTTGAGGCCGCCCAGTTGTGCGCCGTAGCCGCGGCTTTCTATGGACTCTTTGCCATCGCGCACGGCGTCGTAGTTCGCCGATAGATTCGCAGACTTGGAGCCTACTTGCTGTAAACCGTATCCAACCCGCGAAAGCCCGCGCTCTTTCATGAGCGCCGCCACTTGGTCATTCGAGAGACCCGCCTCGCGCAGGCTCTGGGCGGAAGAAAACTTCTTGGAAATGTTCTGGTAGCTCGCGCGGATTGAGCCCGTACCTGCCCGGAGTTCCAATCCTTGCATGATGGCTTGCCCCTTGCCTGCGTCCGGAGAAGCTGTCTGCACTTCGGTATCGAGGAGTGACGAGGTCTGGACCTTGGATTGATCGCTGACGATGACGACCCCGTTCAGTCCGCCCCCGCCTCGCAAGCCAAACTTGGTCTGCATCCCAACGATGTTCGAGCGCAGGACGGTGCCATCGTCGAGCCGGTCGGCTTGTCCGAACCCGAGAATCATCCGCTGCGAACCCCCGAGCATGTTCAGCCCGAGGCCGCCGACCATACCCATCCCCATCAGGCTGCTCTTCGTCGCCTCGGGTTTGGCATTGGGGTCGTAGCGGTAGGTCGCCTGGATCGACTGGTTCCGCGCTGGCATCTTCGACAAGTAAACAATGCCCGCCGCGGCATCGATGACGTAGTCCTGGTCACGGCGCAGCGTCTTACCGTCAACAATGATCGTCTCGCTTCCAGGCACGACAGCTGCGTGACGCAAAGGTACGGAAGGGGAGCCGGGGGTCACCGAAATCCGGTCAACGGAAGTGCGAATGGCAGAGGATGGAGCAGGCGCGACGACCTCAGCCACGCTCACCGAATACACGGCAAGAGCAGCCAAGAGCGCGATCGTCCTTGTGCCTACCCCAGTCATAGCTTGTTCTCTGTTAAAAGTATAGGGCCTTAAAGGAAGTTTCGACCCACCTTTTCAACGAACATTCACTTCTTTCTACGCTGTTCATGCCCCCACAGCGTTCCACTATTCAGGGTTGTTTCCCCTGCAAGAAGAGACGGTTCAGCTTCATAATGGGTTCATGGGAGTCCGCATTGAGTCTGACAGCATGGGGAAAATCGAGGTCGAATCGACTCGGTACTGGGGTGCGCAGACCCAGCGATCCATCGAGAACTTCCCGATCGGCCGCGACCGCTTCATCTGGGGCCGAACGATCATCCGGTCACTGGGCATCCTCAAGAAGTGCGCCGCGCTGGCGAATCGAGACCTCGGACGTCTGCCCGAAGAAATCGCCTCGCGCATTGTTCTTGCGGCCGACGAAGTGATCTCGGGCAAGCTCGATGAGCACTTCCCGCTCGTTGTGTGGCAGACCGGTAGCGGCACCCAGAGCAACATGAACTCGAATGAGGTGATCTCCAACCGCGCGATCGAACTCTCAGGCGGGGAAATGGGCTCGAAGTCGCCGGTGCATCCCAACGACCACGTCAACCACGGACAAAGCTCGAACGACACATTCCCCACCGCGATGCACATCGCAGTGGTTCTTGACATCGCCGAACGCCTGACCCCCGGAGTGACCACCTTGCGCGACACGTTGGCCCGCAAGGCCTCGCAGTACCAGAATCTCGTCAAAGTCGGCCGGACCCACCTACAAGATGCAACGCCCATCACGTTGGGTCAGGAAATCGGCGGATGGGTCGCTCAAATCGACTATTGTTTGCGCGAGGTTCAGCACGCCAAGCAGGGACTGCTCGAATTGGCCATTGGCGGCACCGCCGTCGGCACCGGGTTGAACGCCCATCCAAAATTCGGGGACCTGGCCGCCAGCTACATGGCCAAGGAGACCGGCCACGCCTTCACCTCCGCCGAGAACAAGTTTGCTTCCCTCTCGGCCCACGATGCGCTCGTACAGACCAGCGCGGCCCTAAGGACGCTTGCGGGTGCGCTCCTCAAGATGGCAAATGACGTTCGCTGGCTTGCCAGCGGCCCGCGCGACGGGATCGGGGAGATCAACATTCCCGAGAACGAGCCTGGCAGCAGCATCATGCCCGGCAAGGTCAACCCCACCCAATGTGAGGCGCTAACCATGGTCGCCGTTCAGGTCTTCGGCAACGATGCCGCAGTGGCCATTGCCGGTTCACAAGGCAACTTCCAGCTAAACGTCTACAAGCCGGTCATGGTGCACAACGTGCTGGAGTCCATCGCGCTGCTGAGTGATGCGTGCCTGAGTTTCAACGATCAGTGCGCGGTCGGAATAGAGCCGAACCTGGCGCGTATCCAGAGCAACTTGGACCAGAACCTGATGGTTGTCACCGCGTTGAATCGCCACATCGGATACGACAATGCCGCGATGATTGCGAAGAAGGCGCACAAGGAAGGCACGACGCTCAAGGCCGCAGCGTTGGCGACTGGCCTGCTGAGCGAAGAGCAGTTCGATGCTTGGGTCGTGCCGCTCGATATGACGCACCCGAGCGAGTAACTTCGCTACACTGGCGCTATGTCCAACACGGTCGGTGACGTCCTGCGCGCGCTCCAACTTATCGCTCCGAGCGAGATGGCGTTTGGGTTTGACCGGATCGGGCTACAAGTCGGCGATCCCTCGCAGACGGTCACACTAGGCGTTGTGACGATGGATGCCAGCATGGCCGCCATTCGGCACGCGAAAGCGGTCGGCGCGCAAGTACTCGTCAGCCACCACCCGGTGATCTGGGAGCCGCTGAGAAACGTGCTCGCAACTGGACCCAACGCGCGCGTCTGGGAACTCGCACGAAGCGGCTTGTCCAGCATCGCCGCGCACACCAACTGGGATTCTTGCCCGGGAGGGCTGAACGACTTCCTGGCTGAGCAGATCGGCCTGCAGGATGTGCGCTCGTTCGGCTCTTCGGCAGAAGCCACCCACCTGAAAGTCGTTGTTTTCGTGCCTACTGCCGAGTCTGACGGCATGCTCACGGCGCTCGCCGCCGCGGGTGCGGGCACGATGGGGCGCTACGATCAGTGCGCATTCAGCGTCGAAGGGACTGGCATGTTTCGGCCGCTCGCGGGCGCGAACCCGACCATCGGCAAGGTCGGCCACCGTGAGTCCGTGGCTGAGAGCCGATTGGAAATGATGCTTCCCGTGGCGGCAAGGGCGAAAGTGGAAGCCGCGCTGCTAGCGGCGCACTCTTACGAGACGCCCGCTTACGAGTTCATACCGCTCGCCTGCACTTCGGTCCAGCCCATCGGACGCACCGGCCGGCTACCTCAACCACTGGGCCTGCTCGAATTCCGTGCGCTGCTCGACACCAAGCTCCACACCCGCGCAATGGTGTGGGGATCGACCACCAAGCCCATCCAAACAGTGGCGGTCGTTGGCGGTGCGGCCGACGACGAGTGGCTGGCGGCCCAAGCGGCGGGTGCCGACATCTTGGTTACCGGAGAAGTCAAGCAGCACGTAGCGCTTGCCGCTTCCGAATCTGAGTTCGCCATTGCCGCAGCTGGCCATTACGCGACTGAGCACCCTTCCTGCGAACGGCTGCGGGCAAAGCTTGAGGCCGAGATGCCTGCGGTTAAGTGGGAGCTCTTTGTCCCCCCAGCCGGAAGCGCTGGGCGGCCTTACTGATCACCGCGATCTTCACAGGTCATTTCGTGGTCCGCGCGTTGGCGTCCTAGGAAATGACCACCCCCTGTCCCAACCTGTTTGAACCTGCGCGCGGTACGATTGGGATAAGGAAATATGACACGTACTGTAGAAGTTACCGACGTCATGCTGCGAGACGCACACCAAAGTTTGATGGCCACCCGCATGGCCATGGAGGATATGGTTCCTGCCTGCGAAGCGCTCGACAAAGCGGGCTACTGGAGCCTAGAGTGTTGGGGCGGAGCCACCTTCGATTCCTGTATCCGATTCCTGAACGAAGACCCATGGGTGCGACTCCGCGAGTTCAAACGATTGCTGCCAAACACCCGCACCCAGATGCTTCTTCGCGGGCAAAACCTCCTCGGTTATCGCCACTACGAAGACAGCGTGGTTTGTAAGTTTGTGGAGAAGGCTGCCGAGAACGGAATGGACGTCTTCCGGGTGTTCGACGCGCTCAACGACGTTCGCAACCTCCGGACTTCCATCGAAGCGGTGAAGCGAACTGGCAAACATGCCCAGGGGACGATCTGCTACACGATTTCTCCTGTCCACACCGTCGACAAGTTTGTGGATATGGCGCTTCGCCTGAAGGAGATCGGCGTGGATTCGATCTGCGTCAAGGACATGGCCGCTTTGCTCAAGCCTCAACCCGCCTACGACATCGTCAAGGGCATCAAGGAAGCTTGTGGAGCCGACACGTTGGTTCACGTCCACGTCCATAGCACGACCGGCGTCACGCTCGTGAGCTTGATGAAGGCAATCGAAGCTGGCGCGGACATCGTAGACACAAGTGTGAGTTCGCTCAGTTTGGGACCAGGTCACAACCCAACCGAGAGCCTGGTTGAAATGCTGGAAGGCACCGGGTACGACACGCGTCTCGATCTCGAGGAGATCTATAAGGCGCGCGATCACTTCGCGACGGTCCGCCCCCGATACGCGGAGTACCTGACCGACTACACCGGCGTCGAAACCGAGATTTTCAAGAGCCAGATTCCGGGCGGCATGCTCAGCAACATGGAAAGCCAGCTGAAGCAGCAAGGCCAAGGCGAGCGCATGAAAGAAGTGCTGGAAGAAGTTCCGCGCGTCCGTGCGGCCGCCGGGTTCCCGCCGCTGGTCACACCTTCATCCCAGATCGTGGGCACGCAAGCCGTGTTCAACGTGATGATGGGTGAGTACAAGGTCATGACCGGCGAATTCAGCGACCTAATGCTGGGCTACTATGGCGCGACCGACGCAGAGAAAGATCCTGCGGTGGTCGAGAAAGCCAAAGAGTTCGGCAAGAAAGAGCCGATCGAATGCCGCCCGGCGGACCTTCTGAAGCCCGAGTGGGAGAAACTGCAATCCGAAGCGGAAAAGCTTGAGGGCAATAATGGTTCGGTTGAAGACGTGCTGACCTATGCGATGTTTCCGCAGGTCGCGCCCAAGTTCTTCAAGGAACGAGCCAATGGCCCTCTGAACGTGGGCAGAGATCCGTCCTTGGCCATCGCCAAGGTCGATGAATCTCATGCGGGCTTCTTGAAGGCTCCGATCGAATACGAGGTAACCATCAACCAAAAGCGCCAGCGCGTAACGGTGGCCCCGGTATGACCGACGTCCAGGTCTCACGAGAAGAGTTCGAAGAACTGGCAAAGGAAGTCTTTGCGCTGCGAGCCGAACTTGCCGCCCTACGCATCAGCGCACCTGCGCCGGATTTGGACGAAGAGACAGTCGGGGTCATCGCCGCGGCAGTCGCTGCTTACCTGGGCAAACGCGCGAGGATCCGGGTCATCCGCCGAGTGAACCAAGACGAGGTCGGCGGCTGGGCGACTCAAGGACGCACGAAGATTTACGGAAGTCATCACGCACCTCAGATGAGGGGTTGGTGAACCAACGACCGCAATGGGAGACATTATGATTAGCTACAAACTTGAAGAAATTGAGAAAACAGCGCTACCACTCGTGGGCACACTATGCGAGATCAGTTGGAACTCGACCAACCGCATGGCCAAGCGACAGTGTGAGAAGTGCGTGTACGTCGTGCGCGGTTTGGAAGGCCCGATGCTTTGCGTCGAGTTGCTCTACGACGCCATCGACGGCGAGCACCGCAAGGATCACATTTACTGGGTTCCAGCGGATGCAGTTCAGGCACTTCGCGTCCTGACGCCGAGTAAGGCGCAGTACCGCATCGAGACCCTAGAAAGGGAGGCTTTGGAAGACCAACCGCGAGGCTGACCTCGCGGTTGGGAGGCACGATCATGGAGACGCTTTCTGACCCCCTCACCCGTTCTGCAACAAGGCTCAAGACTGTAAGCGCCGAAGAAGCCGTCAAGCTGATCAAGTCGGGCGACTCCGTGTTCATCCACGGGATGGGTGCGTACCCATCCCGGCTGGCTCACGCCATGGTTGGACGCGCGGACGAACTCCGAAATGTCGAGATCATCCATCTGCACGTCGAGGGCGAAGTGCCCTATGCCGATCCTTCGATGCAGGATTCGTTCTTCGTGAACAATCTGTTCATCGGTGGCAACCTACGGACAGCAGTGGACGAAGGGCGTGCGGACTACGTTCCGGTGTTTCTGAGCGAGATCCCGGCGCTCTTCCGACGAAGGATCATGCCGCTTGACGTGGCGCTGCTGAGCGTGTCGCCACCCGACAAGCACGGTTTTTGCTCGCTCGGCGTCTCAGTCGATATCTCGCTTGCAGCAGCGCAGAGCGCAACGACGCGCATTGCCCAGATCAATCCGAACATGCCGAGGACGCATGGAGACGGCAACATCCACATCAGTGCGTTCGATGCCGTCGTTTTCACGGACGATCCGCTACCCGCACACGAGCCGACCGAGATCGGGACGGTTGAGGGCAAAATCGGCGAGCTCATTGCGACGCTCGTGGACGACGGCGCTTGCCTGCAGATGGGTATCGGCGGCATTCCCAATGCTGTGCTTGCCGCCCTTACCAATCACAAGCGACTTGGTATCCACACGGAAATGTTCAGCGACGGGGTGGTGGAACTCGTGGAGCGAGGAGTCATCACCGGCGAAGAAAAGTCGATCTACCCGGGCAATATTGTCTCCGGATTTGTCAGCGGCTCAAGGCGTCTGTACGACTTCATCGACGACAACCCGTTCGTCAAGCTACTGGACATTTCGTTTGTGAACGACACAAGCAACATCCGTCGGCTCGACAAGATGACCGCGATCAACAGCGCCGTTGAAATCGACCTTACCGGACAGATCTGTGCCGACTCGATCGGGACGCGGATGTTCAGCGGAGTGGGAGGCCAAATGGACTTTGTCCGGGGTGCAAGCCTCTCCGAGGGAGGCAAGCCGATCTTCGCCTTACCGAGCACCACAAACAAGGGCATCTCGCGGATTACTCCGATGCTCAAGCCCGGCGCGGGGGTCGTAACGACCCGAGCCCACGTCCACTACGTCGTCACCGAATTCGGCATCGCCAACCTGTACGGAAAGAACTTGCGCCAGAGGGCGACCGAACTCATCAAGATCGCGCACCCCGATCACCGCGAGGAACTGGAGCGCGCGGCGTATGAACGCTTCAAGAGGAGCGACACCATCTCATGAGTACTACCGGAATTACTGCCCCTGACCGAATCGCCGAACTCAGGTCCAAAAAACAGGAATTGCTGCTTGGAGGCGGTCAAGACCGTATCGACAAGCAACACGAAGGCGGCAAGATGACCGCCCGCGAACGCATCGACACTCTGCTGGACACGAACACATTCCAGGAGTTCTCCGTTTTCGCCGAGCACCGATGCACGAACTTCGGCATGGCGGGCAAGAAGGCCCCGGCCGATGGCGTCGTGACCGGGACGGGAACGGTGGACGGTCGGTTCATCCACCTGGCTAGCCAAGACTTCACCGTCTATGGCGGCTCGGCCGGCGAAGTCCACAGCGAGAAGGTCGTCGAATCGATGCGAGCTGCTCTCCGGACGGGGACGCCGTTCGTGTTCATCAACGACTCAGGTGGCGCGCGCATCCAAGAGGGGATCGACTCGCTGAGCGGATACGCCAAGGTGTTCTACGCAAACACCGAACTGAGCGGCGTTGTCCCACAGGTTTCGCTGATCTGCGGTCCGTGCGCCGGTGGCGCGGCTTACTCCCCTGCCCTCACGGACTTCATTATTCAGACTCGCAAGGCGCAGATGTTCATCACCGGGCCCTCGGTGATCAAGCAGGTCACCGGCGAAACCGTGAGCGCCGAGGAACTCGGCGGCGCGGAAGCTCAGATGCACTACTCGGGCGTGGTCCACTTCGTCGCGGACGACGATGATCATGCGATGGGAATCTGTCGGCGTCTGCTGAGCTTCTTGCCGAGCAACAACTTGGAAGACCCACCGTTGCTCCCTGGCGAATACGTGCTTGAGCCTGACCCAACTCTGAACGACGTCATCCCGGATGATCCCAAGAAGCCGTACGACGTGCGCGACGTCATCACCAAGATCGTGGACTACGGCGACTTCATGGAGATCCAGGAGACCTTCGCGGACAACATCGTCGTCGGGTTTGGGCGCGTCGCGGGTCGCACAGTCGGTTTGATCGGGAACCAACCCAAAGTGTTCGCCGGCGTGCTCGACATTAATTCCAGCGACAAGGCGGCCCGGTTCATCCGGTTCTGCAACGCCTTCAACATCCCGCTCGTGACCCTCGTGGACACTCCAGGGTTCCTTCCTGGCGTCAGCCAGGAGTACGGCGGCATCATCCGCCACGGCGCAAAGGTGCTTTTCGCTTACTCGGCGACGACCGTGCCGAAGGTGAGCGTCATCATGCGCAAGGCCTACGGCGGCGCGTACGTTGCGATGTGCGCCCGGGACCTCGGTGCCGACCGAGTCTTTGCCTGGCCTACCGCCGAGATCGCCGTTATGGGGGCCGAAGGTGCAGCCGAGATCGTGTTCAAACGCGAGATCGAGCAAGCGGAGGATAAGGCGGCCGCGCGCGTTCAGTTCACCGAGGCATATCGGGCCAAGTTCAGCACTCCCTACGTCGCGGGTGCACGACGAATGGTCGATGACATCATCGAACCAAGCCAAACCCGCATCGCCATTGCCCGCGCCCTGGAGAGCCTGCACACGAAGCGCGAACTGCGTCCTTCGAAGAAGCACGGCCTGATCCCGCTCTGAGGAATCGAAATGAAACTGAAGATCACGATCGAAAACAAGGCATACGAAGTCGAAGTCGAAGTTGCGGAAGAGCAACCCGCCACCGCCGTGCGCTACATCGGTGGTGGCGGATCTGCAGCACCGCGTTCGGCTCCCACAATGAACCACGCCGCGCCGAGCTCTGACGCGAGACAACCGGACGATGAAGGTCGCGCCGTACGTTCGCCGCTCGCGGGCGTCGTCTCCGAGATCAGCGTCGCCGTTGGCGACACCGTCACCGTAGACCAGCCCGTCATCGTGCTGGAAGCCATGAAGATGTTCACGACGATCACGTCACCCGTTGCTGGCAAGGTCAAGAACATCGAAGTCGCGCAGACGGATCCCGTCAAGCAGGGCCAACTCTTGATGGAGTTCGAATAGGGGGAGCCATTGGAAACCACAGAATTCACTAAGATCGGGGTTCGCAGCGTGGACCACGTCGCCATCGCGGTGCCGCTTGGCACGCTTGACCAACACATCGTTCTGTACGAAAAGATGGGCTTCACCCTCGTTCATCGCGAAGAAGTGTACGGAGGCGACCAAGTTCGTGAGGCGCTACTGCGGGTCGGCGAGAGCGAGAACCTGATTCAACTTTTGGAGCCCCTCAATGAGGATTCGCCCGTCGCAAAGCAGATCGAGCGTCAGGGTGGCCGGGGCGGTCTCGCCCACGTCGCCTTCCGGGTGGAGGACGCCCAATCGGCGCATGCTGGGCTCAAAGCCGAAGGATACAACTTGATCGACCCAGCACCCCGGCCAGGTTCGCGGGGCACGACCGTTTTCTTCATGCACCCCAAGAGCCACGCGGAAGGATCGCTCGGGGTGCTGTACGAATTCGTTGAAGTGCCGAACTCGGAGGCGTAATGGAACAATTGTTTTCCGAATTCCCTGCCACCACGACCGACGAGTGGATGGCAGCGATTGAACGGGATCTAAAGGGCGCGGACTTCAATAAGCGGCTCGTGAAGAAGACCTTGGACGGGGTCCAGTTACGCCCGTTCTACCGCGCTGAAGATCTTCCGAACACATTGCCGATGCTCGGTCGATCCAGCCCTATCATCAGTCGAGAAGAGATTCGCGAACCGGACCTACGCGAGGCAAATGCACACCTCGCGCGCGCGGTCAAGCGCGGCATCGTGCAGTTTTCGATTTCGCTGTATCCGGGTGGTGCCGCGGTTTCTACGCATCAAGACCTTCGGACGCTCCTGGAGGGTGTGGACCTTACCAGCGTTGCGATCCACTGGAACGTTGGTCCCTTGGCCCTCCCATTCATGGGGCTGCTGAGCCGCTATCTGGGCGAAAAGCAGATCGACCCGACCAAGGTTTTGGGTTCGTGCGACTTTGATCCGATCATGGATCGTGCCGCTCGGTGGACTCAGGCTGACGGAGCTTCATGGACCCAAGACGTCACCCGGTATCTGCAGCAAGTCGAGGGGCCGATGCCTCGGTTTGGTTTGTTCGGTATCCGCGGTGCATTCATCGAGAAGGCGGGCGCGAGCATCGGGCAAGAGCTTGCCGTGACTGCCGCACTCATGGCTGATAGTCTCGGCGCAGCCCAAGAAGCGGGATGCGACGTAACCGAATTGGTTCACCGCAGCGAGGTGCGGTACGGCGTGGGCACAAACTACGTCTTGGAAATCGCCAAACTCCGCGCTGCCCGTCTCGTTCTGGGCGAAGTTTGCCAAGCGTTTGGGGTAACCGGCGCAATTCCGAAGTTGCACGTGATCACCACGAGCAGCAACAAGACGCTCTACGATGCCCACAACAATTTGCTGCGCGCCACGATTGAGTCGATGTCCGCCGTCATCGGCGGAGCGGACTCCATCTCGACGGCGGCGTACGACCAGGGCTATCACACGCCGGATGAATTCAGCGAGCACCTCAGCCGCAACACTTTAGACCTGATCGTCGACGAGGGCCACTGTTGCCGTGTGGACGATCCATTAGGTGGGAGCTACACGGTCGAGCGACTCACGGCTGACTACGCCGACGCGGCCTGGGAACTCTTCCTACGCATCCAGAATGCAGGCGGCGTGCTCGCAGCAATGCCGCAGATCCGCGAAGAGTTAGAGCGAGTCCGGAACGAGCGATCCGAGCAAGTCGACCGACGCCGACGCATGATCGTCGGGACGACGATCTTTTCGAATACTTCTGAGCGCCGGCTCCAGGACATCCAGTCTAGCCCGGCGGCGATGCAAGCCCGTCCGTGGGACGACAAAGATCGACCCGATCTTGGGGCTTGGCTCACAGACGCTAAGGTACCGAGCTCGCCGTTCGATCCGTTCCGACCGAGTTGGCCCTTCGAGCACCTCCGAATCAGACTTGAGCGTCACGTGGCCGCGGGCGGTCGCTTGCCCAAGATCCTGCTCATGCTCTTGGGCGACGCAAAGATGCGTGCCGCTCGCGCAGAATTCTGCCAGAGCTTCTTGGCGGCTGGGGGCTACGATGTCCAGCAACGGAGCGCTGACAACGCACAGGAGGCTCTGAGTCAGGCATCAGCAGACGGATATGACATGGTTGTTCTATGTAGCTCCGACCCTGAGTACGCCGGCATCGCCGCGAGCATCAAGCCCAGCGGCACCAAGTGCGAGGTGTGGGTCGCCGGATTTCCCGAAGAGTCCGTCGAATCGTTGCGCGCACTGGGGGTGACCGACTTCATTCACGTCCGGCTGAGTCACCTGGCGACCCTCAACAAGCTCCATCACCGATTCGGCATCGCGTTGCTCCCGGAGGAGACGAATTCATGAAAGTCAACTTCCCTTCCGAGTTACGACCCAAGACCACCCCGGTGGAAACCACCGGTACTGCTTGGAATTCTCCCGAGAACATCCCCGTCAAGCCGCGCTACTCGGCCCGAGACCTAGAACATCTGGAGCACCTTGGCTACGCCGCGGGCGTTCCTCCGTACCTGCGAGGGCCGTATTCCTCGATGTACGCCCTGCAACCGTGGACGATCCGTCAATACGCGGGCTTCAGCACCGCCGAAGAATCGAACGCCTTCTACCGGGCCAACCTCGCAGCGGGACAGAAGGGTCTCAGCGTGGCGTTTGACCTGCCGACTCACCGTGGCTACGACTCGGACCACGAGCGCGTCCTCGGCGATGTGGGCAAGGCGGGGGTGGCGATCGATTCGGTCGAGGACATGAAGGTCCTTTTCGACGGAATTCCCCTCGGCGAAATGAGCGTGAGCATGACGATGAACGGAGCAGTGCTGCCCGTCATGGCGTTCTATATCGTCGCCGCCGAAGAGCAGGGAGTCGGGACCGAACGGCTCAGCGGAACCATCCAGAACGACATTCTGAAAGAGTTCATGGTCCGCAACACGTACATCTATCCGCCGCTCCCGAGCATGCGGATTATCGGCGACATATTTCAGTACTGCGCCGAGCGGATGCCCAAGTTCAACTGCATCAGCGTGAGTGGGTACCACATGCAAGAAGCGGGGGCGACGAGTGACCTGGAACTCGCCTACACACTCGCCGACGGCCTGGAATACCTGCGCACCGGAGTCAACGCGGGCCTTTCGGTCGATGACTTCGCGCCCCGAATCAGTTTCTTTTGGGACATCGGCATGAACCACTTCATGGAGGTGGCGAAGATGCGAGCGGCGAGACTTCTCTGGGCCAAAATCGTTCGCTCCTTCAACCCGAAGAACCCCAAGTCTATGGCGCTCCGAACCCACAGTCAGACTAGTGGGTGGTCCCTTACCGAGCAAGACCCGTTCAACAACGTCATGCGGACGTGCATCGAGGCGATGACGGCCGCTATCGGGCACACGCAGAGTCTCCATACCAATGCGCTCGATGAGGCGATCGCACTCCCGACGGAGTTCTCGGCTAGGATCGCTCGAAACACTCAATTGGTAATCCGTGAGGAGTCCGGCATATGCCAATTTGTGGACCCGTACGGCGGCTCATTCTACGTCGAGTCGCTAACCCACGAGCTCGCTCACCGGGCTTGGAAGCTCATCGAAGAGATCGAAGAGCTGGGCGGCATGGCCAAAGCCATCGAAACTGGCGTGCCGAAGCGACGGATCGAGGAAGCCGCCGCCCGAAAACAGGCGCGGATCGACACCGGGAGAGATATCATCGTAGGTGTCAACCGCTATCGGCTCGACCGAGAGCGACCGCTGGATATTCTGAGCATCGATAACGAAACGGTGCGCCGGCAGCAAGTCACCCGCTTGGAATCAGTCCGAGCGGCGCGGGACGCAGCTTCGGTTCAAGCGAGCCTGGATGCGATCTCCGAGAGTGCCAAAACCGGTGAGGGCAATCTACTCGCGCTGTGTGTCGAAGCAGCTCGCAAGCGGGCGACCCTAGGAGAGATCAGCATGGCGATGGAGAAGATTTGGGGACGATACCGAGCCGAAGCGACCGCTTCGAGCGGAGTCTATGGTCCCGAGGCAGGCTCGGACGAAAGTGTCCAGGCCGCCCGCACCCTGGCGGACCAGTTTGCTAGCGCCGAAGGCCGCCGACCCCGAATCCTCGTCGCCAAGATGGGACAAGATGGGCACGATCGCGGTGAGAAGGCGGTTGCGAGCGCGTTCGCCGATCTTGGCTGGGATGTGGACGTTGGCGCACTCTTCCAGGTCCCCCGCGAGGTCGCCGACCAGGCCATCGAGAACGACGTCCATGTCGTCGGCGTAAGTTCACTGGCTGCCGGACACAACACGCTCCTACCCGCGCTGATCACCGAACTCCGGTCGCGTGGCCGAGAGGACATTCTCGTGGTCGTGGGTGGCGTCATCCCGCCCCAAGACTACGAGGGGCTCTATGCGCACGGCGTCGCGGCGATCTTTGGGCCGGGCACGGTACTTCCGCTCGCCGCGCAAGAGATCTTGCGCGTGATGGCAGGGTCCCCGACACCCGCGTGAACGAACCGGAATCCAGCGCTTTGGAAGTTCGACCGGGGGTGAGCGCTCCGCCCTCGGTTAACCTCCAACTGCGCCGGATCCCACCCCCTGATGTGTCACCCGTCGAATTGGATGCCCGCTTGCGGGCCGGTGACCGTGCAGCGCTTGCCCAGGCGATCACCCTCATCGAGAGCGAGCAGCCAACTCACCATGACGCAGCCCGTGAGCTGATCGACCTGGCGCTCTCGCAAGCCCGTGCAAGCCGAAGGATCGGCTTCACCGGGGTACCTGGGGTCGGCAAGAGCACGCTGATCAACCAGATTGGGCTGCACTGGATCGCACAAGGGCACCGAGTCGCGGTGCTCGCGGTGGACCCCAGCAGCGTGGCTTCCCGGGGGAGCATCCTCGGTGACAAGGGTCGCATGCCGGGGCTCGCCGTGAGCCCGCAAGCTTTCGTACGACCAAGCCCGGGCGGACAGTCGCTCGGCGGGGTGGCGCACAAGACCCGCGAAGCGGCCTTGCTTTGCGAAGCCGCCGGTTACGACATCATAGCCATCGAAACCATCGGCGTGGGCCAGAGCGAGGTGGCGGTGCACGCAATGGTGGATTGTTTCCTGCTCCTGATGCTCCCCGGAGCGGGCGATGAACTCCAAGGCCTGAAGCGCGGAATCATGGAGATGGCCGACGTCGTTGCGGTCACGAAGTCCGATCACGAGAACGTTGCGCGTGCGCAGCTCGCGTGCAGCCAGATTCAAAACGCTCTCCACTATCTTGCACCGACGCCAAGCGGATGGTCCCCCACCGCCCAATGCGTGAGCTCGGAAGCCCCTGGGACGGTCGGGAATCTTGCCAACTCTATCAGCGAATTCCTTTCTCATGAGGAGAGGACCGGTTGGTTTGCGCGCCGTCGCGCTCACCAAGCCTTGGAGTGGATGGAGGAGCTCGTGGTAGAGCAAGTTGTGCGCACTGCCCTACTCGATCCCCGCATCCTCGCGCTGCGCGACACCCTGGCACCGCAAGTCTCAAGCGGTATCCTGAGCGCGCGACGAGCCGCCGATGAGATCCTCCAAGCCCTCCGGCATGAGCACTGAACCGCAGATCGAGCGCGTCCAGATCGAGGTCCCGTCACGCCATGATCGGGCCTCCGCGCCGATGCTGCTGCAGGCGGATCTCGTGGGGACCTGCCAAAAACGCCCACCCGTCGTATTCCTCACCGGCGGACCCGGTATCCCCGCCACTCATGCGCGGGCCTACGAACCTTTCCGAGTGGTCATTGATCATTTGGCGCAAACGCGCCGGGTCGTACTGCTTGATCAACGAGGGGTCAGCCTCTCGATCGCTCCCCTCAATGCCAGCCACGATCTCCTGCTGGCCCCCGAGGCTGCGATGACAGCCCTTGTCAAGCAGGCCCGGGCCACGCTCGCCACTGGGATCGATCCCCACGCCATCACACCTTGGCAAAGCGCGCTGGACGTTCCCATCGTCGCGCGGACTCTGGGGGTTGAGCAGGTCGATGTGATCGCCTACTCGTACGGGACCCACCTGGCGATGGCGACGGTTCGGGCGCGACCCGAGACCATCCGGAAACTGGTCCTCTGCGGTTTCGAAGGGCCGGATCAAACTTACAAGCTCCCCAGCCAGTTCGACCATCAGCTTGCCCGCATCGACGGTGGACTGCTCGAGAAATTCGCCGCAGCGTGCGCACAGCTCTCCCGCCAACCGTGCTCGGGGCTCAGCGATTGGGGGCTCAGGTGGATTGCAAGCAGCTGGTTCGGACTGTCGGATCGCTATCCGTATCTATTGCCGCTATGCGAGGCTATCTTGAACCAGGATCTCGGCCCCATCGACAGAGCAACAGCGGGATTCATCAAGATGCTCAATCACCGCTCCCCGGTTTACTATCTTTGTGATGCGGCAAGCGGAGCGTCCGGAGCGCGCCTGCAACAAATCGCCCGCGAGGCCGAATGTTCGTTGGTTGGTGAGGTGCTGAACTTCCCGTACCCAGCGATTCGCCTTGCCTGGGGTCAGTGCGATCTGGGAGACACATTTCGGGGGCCGCTTGAGATCCACTGCCCCGTGCTCGTGCGAACCGGCGAGATGGACGGATTCACTCCTCAGCAGAACATCGCCGACTCGGGCGTCCAAGTCGAGTCGGCACAATATGTCCACTTGCCGGGGGCTGCTCACAACGATCTGCTGAGCGACCCCGAAGCGGCGGCGCAGATCAACGCGTTCTTGGACGCCTGAGCCGCACTGCGATCGCAAGCACACCCATCGTCAGCGGTATGATCGCCGCTGGCTCTGGGACCGCCGAGACATGCCACTGCATCTCCCAATTCGTGGATGCGCCCAACTGATTGACCCAGTATGTGTAGTCACCCGCTGGGAGCGGCGTGGTAAATCCAATCGCCCCAAATCCCGTCGCCATGGCTGGCAGGAGGTCGTTCCCCACTGAGACCCCTCCAGGGCCGAAGTGCGCGTAGCCCAATAGCGCCGACGGATCGGGCGCGTTCGGATCAACAGTCATCGTCGTGCCTTTCTGGAATCCGATGAACGCGCGCATATCATTCGACACATAGTCCGACAGTATCAGTTTGTCCAGTTGGCATCCCACCGGTACCTTGAGCGAAAAATACTCTCGGTCGCCGTTCGACGTCGTGGCTTGGATTACGTTCACTCCTCCAGCCAGGGTCAGTGCGGTGGGGCTAAGTCGATTGTTAGAAAGGTCTCCATTCACAGATTCCTTCCAAAGGATGAGCGCGTGGCTCGAAGTGGTCAATCCGAAAGCAGCAATAGAGCAAAGCAAAGTAAACAGTCGCATGAACATGTCCTCCACCGAATATCCTACAATGGAATTCGTGCTTGGCAGGTAGTTTTTGTAGACTCAGAGTTGCGATCCTACTGAGTTCTTTTCCGCTCATAGACCGCGAGGGCGCGTACCGCACTGGCCTGGTAGAGCAGACGATACGGACCCGAGGTGGGCGCTTCGCCCCACATCTTGCCGAACATCCAGTCGCCGTTCCGTCCGCGGAGGAGAGCTCGAACCGCTGACGCCTGCTGCACCCGAGTGAGCTTGAGATTCTCGAAGAGCAGGTGGGCAAACGGCATTTCGTCGCCGATCGAACCGTCCTGCTTGATCCAGTGCTTGATGGCCGCACGCTCCATTTGGCGCTGCTCGGTACCATAACGCGGCTCTTTGGTGATCCTCGCGAGCTCGCGCGCGGTGCGGATCATGAGGGCCGTGTTGTAGGACCACTTGGTGCGCTCTACGGTCCCGTCCGTGGTGATGTGATCCCACATTAGGTGGTCCTTCGGATCCATCAGCTTCTGTCTCGTCCACTCATACAGTTGCGTTGCCTGCGCCAGGTATCGCTCTTCCTTTGCGTGGGCGTATATTGCGAGGCACGCCGCCGCGGTCGGGGCGGTCGAGCAAGTGTTCTTGGAACTGTGCTCCCTTTGTCGCCACCAAACACCTCCACCCAGGGTTTGGTCGTGCCCGCTCAGGCAGAAGTCAAGTGCCGCCTGTGCCCGTTCGAGGAGCGCAGGGTCCTTGAGGAGTTCGAACGACTCAACCAATGCCAGGACCATCCACGCGTTGTCGTCGTAGTACTTGTCGTCCGGGAAGGGAGGCCCAGGCTGTACGTCGAACCCGGGCTGGTTCCAGTACTTCTCGACCATCGCGAGGTCCCCCTTCAGCTTGGCGATGAACTTCGGGTTGTTGACTGCGAGCGCGTTGGAGGCCGAGAGCGCAACACCCAGGCCCCAGTTGAAGGTCGGCTGGGCCTGATCGCTGCTTTCCCGCAAGAAGCCAGTCTGCGCAATGCGGAACTGGCTCTCCAGCGCAGCGTAGGCAGTCTCTGCATCAGAACGTACGATCGGAGCGGATAGAAGCATCAACAGTCCTAGCATGGCGGTTTCAGGGGTCCTGTTCTCGGTTGGACGGTAACTACAAAACCAAATGGGGCAACGTTTTAGGTTTCATTCTGGCACTACACCAGCCCAACAGTTTCCGCGCCATGATGCATGCGTTTATGAGCCAGTTTGGCGGCACTAGATGCAAGTTTGTCGAACCCTTGCATGTGGCGTCGAAAGCCCCGCACCCGGGTCTCGAAGCGTGACGCACTCAATCCCATCGCAGGCTCATTACAAGTTAACTGGCCCTCATAAACAATGACTCATTAATGACCTCATTTGGCATCCGTAACTTTACGTAAATGTATAGATGACTCTGATAATGGTTTCTCGTCTGGCTTGACGGCGGTGAACGCTGGTTTCTTTTGAACTCGGGCGGGAGAAAACTGAAAAAACAGGCCGAAAATTACGCTACAAGCTCGAAGTGCGTGACTATACTAAGACGAGGCTCAGGCAGGGAACCAGTTCCCCGGACGGAGCACAAGGACTGAAGGATAAAGCGGTGAGATACCAACTCTTAATGCTTGTTGCAGGTGTCGCAATGCTCTCTCTAGGTTTCACAAATGTTACGAAACCCCAGGGAGCATCAATGGCGGAAAAGCTCTTCGCCCGAGCGACTCCCGACGATTACATGAACGAGGAAGCGTGCGGCGAGTGCCATGAGCAGATCGTTAAGAACTATCCCGCTTCGGCTCATGCGGCGCTCGTCTCCGACACCAAGGCTCCTTTGGATCGCCAAGGCTGTCAGGGGTGCCACGGTCCGGGCCGCATCCACCAGGCGGAGGAGAATGCTGAGGTCATCTCCTACACAAAGCTCAGCGTTCAGGAATCCACCGCCGCCTGTATGCGCTGTCACGAGAAGACAATGTCGCCGAGCCACTGGAAGAGTTCCGTGCATGCACGTGCAGACGTCGGATGCGTCTCATGCCATCAGATTCACACGGACACCGACAATGGCTTGGGCCACGGAGCCCTCAAGAAGGATCCGCGAGCAGCAGTGTTCATCGCGCGGACAGACCCTAAGGCGATGTTGAAGGCCGATGAAGCAACTCTGTGTGGGTCGTGCCACTCGGCGACCGTCGCTGAGTTTCGCGGAGCCTCCCATCATCCGATGCCCGAAGGCAAGATCGTGTGCAGCGATTGCCATACGCCTCACGCGTCCAAGAACTCGCGGATCAACACCGACACGGTCAAGGGCAAGTGCGTAACCTGTCACACCGAGAAGGGCGGTCCATTCATCTTCGAACACGACCCAGTCGCTGGTTTCAGCGGCAATGGATGCCAGGAGTGTCACCGACCTCACGGCACCAACAATCCGAAACTCTTGAACTCGGTCACCCGCGGTCTCTGCGCCCAATGCCACACCGACAAGATGGCAGGGCACTACCCGGGTCAGACCTGCTGGTCAGCGGGATGCCATGTTGCAACACACGGCAGCAATGCGGATCGCCGCTTCTTGAAACCGTGACGGAGTCAATCTAATGAAACAACACAGATGGCTTTCGACAGGAATGACAGCGCTCTTCGTACTGGCTGGCGCATGCGCCTTCGGTCAGACCGCAGACCCCGCTGAGACGGATCCAACCGTCGCCCCTACCGAAGAATCGACTGAAGCGAGCACACCTGAAGCGCCGGTAAGACGCCGGGAGATCACGATCGGAATCGACTCGATCAAGTTCAACGACGCGCTCCGCCGCTACGGACGCCCGCCACAGGGCCTGACGCTGCATCGACTTCGCTTCTCTTCCCCGTATGGCGAAGGGCCCGCTTACGGCAAGCTCCTGGTCACTGGGATGCCCGAGCGAGATAACGCGATCGAAGGGATGATCACCTTTAATCACGGCCACACCACGATCAAGGCTCGCCGAACTGAGTCCGGAAGTTATGTCATGGACTGGCGTGCCAAGCCCATGAGCAATCGCAAGCAAGTCGAGTATACGGTGGATCAGGTCCTGACTCAATCACTGGGGATGTTCCTCAGCTACCGATCGTTCGAGCAGTCCACCGGATACCCGGCGCCGCGGGCGACGGATCACACCCGCAACGAAGTGGTCGCCGCTGGTGTGGTGGGGCAAGTCTTGGGTGGTCAATTTGACGCCACCCTTGCCAGCCGCCGGACACGAGACGTCAACGGAGCCTTGCCCACAACGATGCAGCGCCGAGCGGACGCAACCTACTCGCGGGACTTCGGCAGCCATCTGAACTTGGAAGGGACCGTCGGCTTCTCGCGCATCGAACAGGCTGGACTCCCGGCAAGCAACGTGAAGAACGTCGGCTTCGCAGGGGTACTGGACCTCGGTCCATCGACCGGACTCCAGTTCAACCTTGGGCGCACCGACTACGATTTCAACACCAACCAAACCCCTTCGATCCGCAAGCGAACGATTTCGGGGCTCCGGCTGGTGCACATTTCCAACAAATGGTCGTTCCAGTTCGGATACCGACACCGCGAGACGGAACGAATCCGAGGGGACCGGACGTTTGTCGACGTGCCGAAGCTGAACGACTATGACGCTCGGCTGAGCGGACGCATTGGGACTGCCCGTGTCACCCTCAAGGGGTCCTGGGAAGATCTGAGAACGTCCGCGATCATGACGACCTTAGACAAGCGGCAAATGCTGTGGGACGATCGAGCGACATTCCAAGCCAAGGTGGACGGTGGTAACGAGACTTTTCTCGCTTACGGTGTGTACACCTACCGCTTCCAGCAGAACAAGCAGCGTGGCGTCGATATCAAGTGGAACAACCTGGTGCTCGGCGGCAGCTACGTGTTCAACCCTTGGGTGCAGGCTTATGCAGAAGTGTCGAACGACAGCTTCAGCGCGCGCAGCGAAGGAAGCACCGCGCTGGACTTCTTCTTCCCCAACAGCCGCACCGCGGCACTGGGGCTCAGCTGGACGAAGTCACCCGGGCTGTCAGGCTCGGCAAGTTTGAACCTTTATGAATCGGGCGACATCCGCGGGAGCCAGCTCACGCTGACGCTGCGCAAGCAGCTAAGCGCAGACCATGACTTTGAGTTCATGGTTGCTCCTTGGCGGCAAACCGACCGGCTTTACGGAATCTCGGGATACCGAACGACGATGCTATCGGCGCGGTACACGGTGAAGTTTTGATGACTGAAATGCAATCGGAGAGAAACAAAAACGAGCGGAGGACGAATATGAAGAACCGATGGTTCATTACACTCATCGCGTCCATCCCTGTTGTGGCCGCGGTTCTGGCAATCCAGAGCTGTGGTGGCGTTGGCGGACCGACCACAAATAATGGTGGCCAGGGATCGGTAAGCGCTTCGTTCTTGGCATTGCTCAGCGATGAGCAGCGCACAGCAACGTCGATTACCCCTGAAGAATGCGCTGACTGCCACGGTGGCCGTAATCCGGATGAACCGATCTATGCACACTGGAAGGAAACAGCCCACTTCGCAAAGGGTGTGACTTGCGAGAGCTGCCACGGCCCGGGAAGCGCCCACAAGGCAAACCCGACCAAGTCAAACATGCTGACCTACCCGAAGATCACTTCGCCGGTCGTATGCGGGCAGTGCCACGGTCCAATCGTGGATCAATACAACGTGTCGCAGCACAGCAAGCTTGTCTCTGACCCGGTGGAAGAGGCCATCGTGAACCCGGCGCAATACGGTCGCAACTCGCGCTGTATCGCCTGTCACAGCGGCCTGGTCCGCGCGGAGATTCTGGAGAAAGGCGAGGACCTGGGTGCCCTTTCGGATGCTGAAATCCGAGAGATCTCGGAGAACACGTTGCAGCATGTGCCACATTCGGCCACCTGCACCACTTGCCACAGCCCGCACCGACAAACTGGCAACCTCACGGACGCTGGTAAGGAAGTCCAGCTGAACAAGAAGACGTTCAACCTCGACATCACTGCGATCGATCGGGGAACGACGGCTGCCTCCTTCACGAACTACGATCACGTCTGCGGCCAGTGCCACAACGGACGTGGTACGGACCCAACCGACGCGAAGCTGACTTCCGGCACGGCTCGACCGAGCATGCACGACAGCAATCAGATGCAAATGCTGATGGGCTTCGGCGGCGTCGAAGGTTCGGGACCGGTGGAACGAAACACGGCCCACGCTCAGGCGCCCGGCCAGTGCTCCAAGTGCCACATGCCGGATTCGAGGCACACCTTTACGGTGAGCTTCGACAACGGCTGCGCGCCGTGTCACACGGCAGCAGATGCGGCGGCACGCGCCACCTCGATCAAGTCGGAAACGCTGAGCTTGCTCGTTGCCCTCCGGACCCGTATGGAGACATGGGCACAAGGCAAATTCGGCAATGCTGACTACTGGGACTACACCAGTATCATCACCGCCGACGGCGGCACCCCGCCGACTCAGTCGCAAGTGCCGATCGAAGTCAAGCGGGCACGCCACAACTACTACTTCGTCATCCGCTCCGGCGACTACGGCGTCCACAACGCCCCGTACGCTAAGCATCTCCTCTCGGTCGCGAATACCAACCTGACCTCGATAGGAGTGGCAGGAGCGCCAAGCTCGCGGCTCGGAAACGATGACAAACTGCAGATCATCGAACGCGATAAGCAGCGGGCGATGAAGGCTGAGCTCGAGTTTCCCGAGTAACCAGCCCCGGGCTGGGGTTCGAGAGAATCCCAGCCCAAGGATTTCTTTGCCGATGAACGATATCAATGCCACAAGCCTCATGGACCCACCAAGTTGGTCTCTGACTCTCGGAGTCATAGGCCGATTCTTGATTTTGGGGGCAGCCGGGTTCTTCGCCCTGGCTGGCATATCGTGGTTCGTACAACCTCGGTGGCCGAACGGCGCACGACTGGGCAAGGGTGCATTTTTTGCTGGCTGCGCTGCGCTGGCCGGTTCGTTCGTCAGCCTCGGCGTGCTCTTCGCCAATCACCGATTCGAGTATGAGTACGTCTACGGTCACTCAGATCTTGCGAACGCCTTGGCATACCGCATTGCCGGGATCTGGTCCGGCCAAGAGGGGAGTTTCTTGCTTTGGGCGACGTGCTCGGCAATCTTCGGCCTCTTCACCGTCGGTCGCACGGAGCACTACCGCCGCTGGTACACGATCGTCTTCTCCTTCTTCCTGGGAGGCATCGCCAGCATTCTCGCGTTCGAGTCTCCCTTTAACCTCAACATGGTTGGGTCGAAGCCGTTCGTCCCCGCCGATGGACTTGGACTCGCACCTTCCCTACAGAATTACTGGGTCATCATCCACCCGCCCACCATCTTCCTCGGGTTTGGATCGCTAACCTGCCTCTTCGCTCTGGCGGTCGCCGCACTCTGCACGCGAGACTACGAGCGCTGGATACCGATTGTGCGCCCCTGGGCAATCGTCGCCACCACCCTCGTGGGTGTCGGCCTGTGCATGGGCGGTTTCTGGGCGTACGAGACGCTCGGCTGGGGCGGCTTCTGGATGTGGGATCCTGTCGAGAACGTGAGCTTTGTCCCATGGTGCTTCGCGGCAGCGCTCTTGCATGGCGTACTCGTGCAGGCCACCAAGAAGAAGTGGCAGATGACAAACCTTCTGCTCGGTGCACTGCCCTTCCTCGTGTTCGTTTACGGCACCTTCCTCACCCGATCGGGATTGCTGAGCGACGCGAGCGTGCATAGCTTTGCCGAGATGGATCGCTCCGCGCTAAAACTGCTTACCATCGTCATGGGGGTCAGCACGCTCGGATTCCTCGGGCTATGGGGGGTGCGAACTTGGCAGCAACGCAAGGTCCAAGCCGAAGCAAGTGAAGCCCCTACCGGTCTCCAGCGCGAAGGGTTCTACATGGTCGGGATCACGCTCCTGCTGGTTATGGGCATCGCCACCGCCATTGGCATGAGCGTTCCGCTGGTTCAGGCTCTGCGCGGCGAGAAACCCCGAATTGTAGAGGAGGCGGTGTACCACCAGGTGCTCGTTTGGATCTTCGTACCGATCATGCTGTTGCTGGCGATCACGCCATTTGTCGCATGGCGCGGCATGCGGGCGCGCGATTTGGCCGCCCGAATGTACACGATCTTGTGCATCACCGTGGGAGTCACGGGACTGCTGCTCTTCCTGACCGTCGTCACACCGTTCGCGCGTCGCATAGAGATCGCGCCGGTCGTCACAATGCTGGGGCGCTACCAAGTGCCCGGCCTCGCGTGGTTGACCGTCTTAGTCGGAATCTGCCTCTTTGCGCTCATCGGCAATGTGTGGTGCGCGTCTGGGCTGATGAAGCGAAGCAAACTCGGTATTGCCCCATTCATGACCCACGTGGGTCTTGGGCTCTTGATGATGGGTCTGATCGTCTCCCGTGGTTTCGAACGCAAAGCCCAAACGATGGTGATGCAAGACTATCCCGGGCGACTCATGAACTACGAAGTTCGATACGCCGGGATGACGTCTAATGAGATGGACCGCAATAACAAACTCAAACTGGCGATTTACGATCCGCATAAGCAAGGTGACCCGTTGTTCATCGCCTACCCAGGGCTGTACCGGGTGCAGATGGCTGATGGCCAAGAGAACACCATGGTGTGGCCGCACATTGAGCGCAACTGGCTCATGGATACGTACGTTTCCCTCGGTCAACCGCAGAACAACGCCAGTCAAGACCTGACCTTGAAGCAAGGCGAAACAGTCCGTTTCGGCGAAATGATGCTGACCTACAAGAAAATGACCCGCCAGGGAGAGCCGGGCCAGTTAGGAACGAAGTTCGGTGCCGAAGTGACCGTCGAGAGCATGGGCCAGGTCGCGACGGTAAACCCCGAGATGGAGTTGGGGGGCGACCAGGGCATGGTCGACCACCCGGTGAAGATCGCCGACAACATGGAGCTCGTTATGGCTGGCATGGACGCAGCCGACAAATCCGTCCGGCTACGCATCCAGCTCACCACCCCGCTCTATCCGGTCGAGATCTACCACAAGCCGTTGACCAGCCTCGTCTGGCTTGGGACTGGGGTCATGACCCTTGGTGGCTTCCTTTCCGCTTTTTACAGACGCGCCCGCAGGCCCGTAACCGCCCCGGAGTCGCCTCAGGTCGCTCCGCTTGGAGCAAAGCCGAAGCGGGCACCCGCAATGCTAGGAGATAAACCATGAAACGACTACTCTACTCTTGTGCCGTTGTAGGCCTGTTTGCATCTGCAATGGCCATGACCACCTTCAACAAGGTATTCCACGACAAGTACGACATCAAGCCCACTTCGAACATTGGAAAGGCCGACTGCGCCGCATGCCATGTAAAGAAGAAAGGCGGAGCACTGAACCCCTACGGCAAGGACATCGCCGCTGCGATGAAGGCCGCGGGAAGCAAGAAGCTGACGCCGGCCATCTTGTCGAAGGTTGAAGGCTTGGATTCGGACAAGGACGGCAAGTCCAACATCGCTGAGATTAAGGCTGACAGCCTCCCAGGAGGCTAGCACCGGCGCAGCAAGGTCTCAAGAATTGCATCGCTGCTACTTTAAGGAATTGACATCATGAAACTCGGAGTACTCGTCTCGATCGTCGTTGGCCTCGCCGCAGCCGGTGGTCTCACCACCGTGTTCGTGAGCAATTCATCGCCATATGTGACGATTCAGGACGCTTCTGGGCACCCTCAGCGCGTACACGTCGTGGGCAAAATCGTCCCCGACACACTGAAGCGCAATACTTTGGCAGGCGAAGTCCGGTTCAATCTCAAAGACGAGACCGGCGCTATGGCCGTGAAGTACGTGGGTCCGCCTCAGCCCAACCTCGAATCCGCGACCCAAGTGGTCGTGGTTGGCAAGCTAGACGAGGGTGTGTTCCACGCCGACCAGATGCTGGTGAAGTGTCCCTCGAAGTACGAAAGCGAAGCGAAGACCAGCTAAGCCGCTCTCGGCGGCCACGCACAAAGAGGTCCGCAAGACGAACAGTCTTGCGGGCCTTTACTTTTTCTCGTCGAGCTCGCGCTCCATGGCCTTAACTCGGGTGTCTATCCGATTCAGGTACAGATACAGGACGATCCACACGACGAGCGGTGGTACGGTTGCCAGAACTTTCCAAGTTTCCATCACGATCACGCAATCTTTGTTCGAGGAGCGAGACTTGGACGTGCAAACGATACAGCCACATGCACGTGCCAAGCAAAACGATGAAGACGCCCAAGACCACCGTCCAGTAGTCCTTGGAGAATCCGCCCGATTGGACGGTAGTGCTCGGGTGAAGCGAATTCTTCACCACTTGTGGCAGTCGCGGAAACACAAATACCAGGAACAGCACCGGAAGCAGCGTGAGCGACGAGTACACCGCGGCTGCTCGAGCACGCGCAACCTCGTCATCGAAGGCCATTCGGACCGCGAAGTACGCCCCGAGCAACATCAACACGATAAGGAACGAGGTCTGTCGCGGGTCCCAGTGCCACCACGCGCCCCACTGGACGCGAGAGAATAGGATCCCGGTGATCATTGTGGCCGCTGCCATGCCGATCGAGACCTCGGTTGCGGCTAGGCTACGGTACTCCCAGATCCACTCGCGGGTGCGCAAGTACGAGAATGAACAGTACGAGGCGAATAGAATGAACCCGACGGTTGCGAATGCGCACGGCAGGTGGAAGAAGATCATCCGTGCCAATTCCGGGTCTGGGAAATTCTTCGCGGGCGGAACCTGGTAAGCGAAGAAGGTCAGGACGGCCATTGCCGCAAATCCAATCCATCTCATTGCTCACTCCAAACAGCTGCGAACTGGTACGGGGCCAGTGCTAACACGACGACAGTATACTCCCAGACCCCTGCGCAACTAAGCCAACCTGAACTCAAAGCAACCCCATCAATCGCATTCCGCGCGGCCGAAACCCCGAGCGCAACGAGCGGCACCAAAAGTGGCATGGCGACCACGCCTGCCAACGTGCCCCGGTTGTTTCCGCGCGATATCAACGCCGAGACCAGGGTGACCATTCCCGCGAGTGCGGCCGAGCCCCCGACCAATGTGGCGATCAACAACCCATAGTGAGCAACGCTGACTCCGGTGAGCACCAGGAAAAGCCCGGCCACCACCCCTGCCGTCGCCGTCATTTGTAGCGCGGCGAATAGCATCTTTCCCCAGTAGACTGCATGAGGGCGAGCCCACATGCGTAGCAGATCGCCTGTCCCCTGCTCTTCTTCGGCCACAAAGACCCTTGTGAGCGTGCCGACCCCCGCAAACAGCAGCGCCGCCCACAGCATTCCGGCTGCCGCTTCGGCCGTCAACTCACGTCCATAGAAGGCAAATGCGAGTGTGAAGACCGTCACCCCGCTCAGCATGAACGCAGTGTAGGTCGCGCTCTTGTTGCGCAGCTCCGATTGGAGCTCCTTGCGCAGGACTGCACCGATCTCAGATTTCCAGGCTGAGCTCATGAGTCGCAAACCTCCTTTCTAGCGGGTCGTTCGTAGCGATGACGAAGGCGGCTCGGTTGCGACGCGCATCGATCATCCGGGCGATCACATCGCGGCCGCGCTCATCCAGGCCAGCGCTCGGCTCATCGAGCAGTATCGCGGGTGGCTCCGCCTGGAACGCCAAGGCAAACTTGAGGCGTGCGCGCATGCCCGTCGAAAGGTGGCGACCCGCGACGCCAGCCGCATAACGAAGCTCGACTTCTTCAAGGAGTTCATCCACGCGAGGGTCACAGCCGCGTAACTTTGCTGCGAGTTCGAGGTGTTCGGCGACCGTCAGAACCGGATACACCGATTGGTCGAGGGCCGCATAGCCCAAGGACGTGCGGCGGTCTTCGCCGCGGTCACAGGTGCCTTCCGTGGCTGGGATCACACCAGCCATCACCTTAAGCAGAGTGCTCTTGCCGGAGCCGTTCGCACCCAGCACAACGAGAGTGTCACCGGGCTCCAACTCCAGATCCACATGCCTGAAGAGCCAACGTCGGCCGTACCTCTTGCCCAGACGCTCGCAGCGGATCACGCACGAAGGTTACCAGCATCGATAGGCTCTGTGAAGCGAATTGCCCCATGCGCTGATGACATGACTCAAACGATGACGATTTATGCGCAAATGCGGTGCGAAAAGCAGGTCCCAGGAACCTAAATGTCGAAACTATGAGTATGCGACGATCGCTGAGACGCGTAGGGATCTACGCCATCTTGCTTGCGGTTGCAAGCCTACCGCTATTTTTCGGATTTGCCAGAGCGCAGTCCATCACCACCCCACCCGAAGCGCACGCGCAGGCGTCCAAACCCGACGCAGAAACCCAGACCGAAATCGACGATTGTATGGGTTGCCATGCCTCTGACGCCGAGTCCGGACCTGCGGTCGATGTCAACCATCTTATGGCGTCGCCCCACGCTTCGCTCGGATGCAAATCGTGCCACTCCAGCATCACGGAGGCACCGCACACCGAGGAGATGCTCGCTGAAAAACCCGCATGCGCGGATTGTCACCCAGACGAATCGCAGGGCTACGCGACGAGCGTTCACGCCCGACCCGACAAGGTCGCCGGGGACCACCCGACGTGCAAGACCTGTCACGGTCACGGCGATCCGCATTCGGTGCGACTGTATGCCACTTGGAGCCGCGCCGACAAGGTCAACGTCTGCAGCACCTGTCACCGCGATATAGAGCGGATGGCGCGGTATGGCCCGAATGTCGAAGCCGTCAGCTCGTATGAGCAGAGCTTCCATGGGCGCGCCCTGCTGAAGTACGGCAGCCAGAAGACAGCCATTTGTATCGACTGTCACGGGAGCCATGCAGTCCTCTCGCATACGGACCCGAAATCAAGCACCCACACCAGCGCGGTCGCGACAACCTGCGGCAAATGCCACGAGGGTGCGGGTCCCAATTTCTCGGTCTCTGGTTCAAACCACATGAACCTCACGATCCACCGTGAGCCGGTTCTCAACGCCGTCCTGGTCTTCTTCAAGGTGCTCGTCACGGCGATGGCGACGTTCCTCATGATCGGTGTACTGCTCGATCTCAAGCGTTCACTGTTTGGGAAGACACCTCCCCGCGCCGGGCGAGTCGTCAGCACGGTCGTCTCACTTGGATTTCTGAGCATTGTTGGGGCCATCGCGCAGGCTACATTTGGGATACGAGGCGGCACAATCACGACCCTGGTGGGGGCCTCGTTGCTGCTTGCATCGGTCCTGATATTCCGGTGGCAGAATCGGAAAGCCGATACAGCCCCCAAAGAGGTGTTCGACCGATTCCACACTTCCATTCGCGTGCAACACATGCTGCTCGTGATCAGCTTCACGCTGCTCATCATCACCGGGATGCCGGTGCGTAATCCGCAAACCGAGATGCTGCGGCGGATCTACTTGAGCATTGGGGGACTTGAAGTTGGCCGGGTGATCCACCGAGCCGCAGGGGTGATCCTAATCGGCGTCTTCGTCTTCCACGTGCTGGAACTCCTGTGGAAGTGGAAAGGTAGCGGGTACAAGTGGAGCGCATGGACAATGCTTCCCACGCGGCAAGATGTGGCGGACTTCATCGCCGAATCCAAGTCGTACATGGGCGGACAAGGGGAGGTCCCGACTTACGGGCGCTTCCACTTCCGCGAGAAGCTGGACTACTTCGCTGAGTACTGGGGCATTCCGCTGATGGCGATCACGGGGCTCATCCTGTGGTTCCCGGTGTACTTCGGAAACGTGCTGCCGCCGATCGCGATCCCTATCGCCTTCATCGCGCATTCGTACGAAGCGGTCCTGGCATTCATCGCCATCCTGACCTGGCACCTTTACAATAGCTACTTTAACCCCAACCACTTCGCGCTGAGTCAGCCGTGGAACATCGGCCTGCTCTCGCACGACGACATGCACCACAAGCACCCGTTGGAGATCCGGTCGGTACTGCAGAATGGAGCAGAGACGCCAGATACGGAGAGCCCCAGCGACACAGCTCCTGAGCCTCCCGAGGAGTGACTCGAATCCTAAGTAAGCCAAAAGACGGGGCCCGCTTCCTAATCGAAGCGGGCCCCGTCTCTTTTTGCCGCCGGCTACTTGGCCGGCTCTTCTTCCTCTTCTTCGTGGCCGTGGCACTCCTTGCACGGCGTGTTCTTCCATTCGTCGCCGATATCCACCGGGTGTTCGAACTCCATGCCCGCGAAATTCGTCTTGGTCTGTCCTGGCTTGCCCTGCGAGACGAAGGTGTGGCACGTGTTGCAGTCCTTGCTGATGACCTTCCCTTTGTCACTGGTCAACTTACCGTTGTGGCAACGGAAGCACCCGTTTCCACGCAGGTGATCCAGGTTGTCGTTATGCGACCGCCAGTCCGTGCGCATCTCCGGGAAGTAGTTCTGCTTGTAGATCGCTTGGATCGAGACAATGGCCGCCTCGAGCTTCGATGCGCCGGTGGCCATGAAGTCGGCGTACGTTTCCTTGTAGTACGCCCGGAGTTCCGTCGCGATCTTGGTTAGAGCTTCGGGCTTAGTCGCATACTTGGCGTCGAGGACCTCGACTGCCTTGGCCTTGATCTCAGGAACGGTCTTGTCTATCAACCCCGTCGAGAGGGCAGTATCAACTGACTGGCTGGCCGGGTGGAAGATGTGGGTCGGCCGGTTGTGGCAATCAATGCAGTCCACGACGCGGCGCTGACCACTCTTCACCTGTGCTTCGGTCAATTTGGCGGTCGCGTCGCGATAGATTGTCACTGCGCCGCTCTTGTCCTTCATCTCCACGTAGGGAATGATTTGCCGCTCGCGATCCGTGGCGATGTACGAGATGGTGCTGTCCAAGTACATGTGGGCATGAATTCCCTGCGCCTGCGCCCCTTCCCCGCCGCCGATCTTCACGAGCATGCTCGTAGTGTGCTCGGTGTTCTCCTCATCGGAAAGGAAGTAGTCGTGGGTCCGCACCTTTTGCGTGAAGAAGTGCTTGGGCCAGTGGCACTGCTCGCAAGTCTCCTTCGCGGGGCGAAGGTTGGCGATGGGGGTTTTGATCGGCCGCTCGTACTTGTTGAAGATCGTGGAGTAGACCTGGTATGAGCCGGAGAGCTTGGATTTCACGTACCAGTCCACACCTTCCCCGATGTGGCAGCCCGCGCACGTGACACGAGCGTGAGGCGAGCCTTGGTACGCCGTGTACTCAGGCTCCATGACGCTGTGGCACGTGGTTCCGCAGAACTGGACCGACTCGGTGTACTCGTAACCCTTGTAACTCCCGAACCCTGAGAGCGCGGTGAGCACCAATCCGCCCAACGCCACCGAAGTCGCGATGAATCGGTGCCGCGGCTGGTTCAGGTCGATGACGGGCAACTCAGCGGGGAGTTCCCCGCGCTTCTGTCTCCGGCGTGCGCGCCAAAGGCCGATGGCGGCAATGAACAGCCCAAAGAACATCATGCCCGGCAGGGCGATGTAGGTCACCAGGCCGCTGTACGAGTTGGCAAAGCCGCCGAATAGGTCGAAGCAGATGAGAATCACCGCGAGGATGAACATCACCGTGGCGAAGGTCATCCCGAACAGGGTGGTCGCATTATAGAAAATTGCAGGTAGTCGACGTTTCATCGTGTTGTAGTCCACGCGATCTGTCTAGTCGATACCCATAACCTGGCCGCGCAGAGTCCTTAGTCGAATTATGGCCACACTGAACCTGGATCTAGCGAAAACCGGGTCACTTTCTCAGTGAACCAGCGAAATATGGGGTGTAATCTAGGTCGCACTTTCTCGAGAGCGTGGTTAATCACTAACGAGAGTCCATAATGTCAGCTTTTGTAAAGTTTCAAGATCCAGTTTCGACCTTCTGGCTCGTCACCGAGCGATGCATTGTTGGGAGCCCCGGGGAGGGCGATCATCGGCATACGAGCTTGCTGATGGGTGATCCGACCGAACCCGCGCAGGTGGGCGACGTGGTCACGGCGTACTCGAACGCCGACGGCGAGACTGTGAGTTGGATCGTCGAGTCCGTGCACCAAGTGCAGGCTCCCGAGGCAACGCCGGGCCAACCGCGCGAACTTCTCACCATCTCCACGTGGCGACCGGTGTCGTACGGTTGGGACACGAACGTTTTGACCGTCGGCACGGACGAGTGACAACCGGGTGCCCTAGGGAGCTATATAGACACGCAACTGCGACCCTTACGCTCTGCTCATCCGCAGATCGTGCATCTATTAATAACAGTTCCCGTGTAGTTCGGTGTTCGATTTCGAATACGAGCGGATCCCGCTCAGTTCTCTGGCGGGAAGACTGCTCCTACGACAGTGTGAAAGCTCTCGAAATCGGGGAACTCATGGTCCTCGATGACCTGCGTGATGCCGTCCCAGGGTGTGCACTTGATTCTGATCCGAATGCCTCTCGCATCGAAGAGTGGCTCGGTCTCGTCATCCAGTTCCACGTCCTCACGGGTCATACAGAGGATGCGCTCCGACTCGTAGGTCTCTATAACCTTTGACTTGATATCGACACCCATCAAAGGCCAGTGAATTGCTTGCTCTGGAGGGACTATTGCCATGGCCAATGTCCTGGATTGTTCGTGAGATGAAGATGTGGCAACTTCCACGGCGGTGCCGGAACTCGACGGTGGCCGTTACTTGAACCCTTTTGCAGCCACGGCTGAATGTCGAAACGAAACCACGTTTCACCGTTGCAAGTAAACTGCAAGCCTCCTCCCCCGGTATTCTTGTACGGTCCTTGAAATGACCGGTTGATACCACCAGATTTCATAATGCCTGCTGCTACGAGGCAACCCATCGCAACTTCGGTAAGATGCTTCGCTTCGGTATTGCCGGGCATCGTTTCCGACGTCACTCAAGATCTGTTGCATACGTTAGTTCCTTTACAACAAGCTCCTCTATCACAGCGAACAACTCCTTGCCATTGCGATCCGTCAAGTACCAGTAGTCAGACGTCCATTTTGGCGTATTGCAGTACTCAACGTAACGGACGAGCTCAAGGACATTCGGGCACTCATAACGTACCTCTGAGAGATGCGGCTTCACGTACACCAGCACGGGCCATTCTATTTGTGCGTCGATCATTCCCATGGAAGATGTCTGTCAGCTCCTCCCCCGGGAGGACGTGGTCCTGGTGGGAAGTCCCTATGCCAGTGTGGCCATTTGTACCAGGGTTGCCCTCTCCAAGGGTGAACCTCAACGCGAAACCAGGGGTCACCATTCCGAGTTACCTTCAGCCCGCCACCCCCAGTGTTCTTGTACGGACCTTGAAACTCTCCATTCACCCCTCCGCCTTTCATTGCGCCCGCAGCTATCAGACACACCATAGCCACTTCGGTAAGATGCTTTGCTTCCGTATAGCCCGGTTCATCGTCATGCGACCCGTCATCACCAATTCCGAACTTTGAACCGTTCCGTAGTGCATGACCGGCGGTTTCCAGGCCGTCGTTTACCGCGTTTAGAGCAGCTTCATAGACCTCGTCGCTTGCGTCCCCGTCTCCAGTTAACAACCAACGATCGAAGTTCCAGAGTCCTTGGGGGTCTACTCCTTGAACAGAATCATTAGAACAATAGCCGTAGTGATTGAAACCTCCCCTGAATCCAATCGGATCCCTGGTAACCCACCTACCGTTCGCGGGGTCGTAGTATCGGTGTTGGCAGTAGTACAACCCTGTTTCAGTATCGAGCTTGTACCCCCAACGAGCATTGTAACCGAACCTCAGCAGATCTGCAGCAGAGCTTGCACCATTAGAGTACACAAAGTTTCGCTGGCCCCAAGCGTTATACGCCGAATGGATCAGCGGTTCATCGGCGTACCGTGCCCCCGAGAACAGACAATGAACCGCGTTGCCTTGCCAGTCGAACTGGTAATCCCCAACGACCGGGATCGTGCCCGAAAGCTTGCTCCAGCGAGTCACCAAGCCATCCGGCGCAAAGATATTCATCCCCACCATCGTCCCATCAGCCTTGGTCTCCAGAACCGCGTTGCCTTGATCGTAGTAACAAAACGTCTTGGCACCCGTCGCGGTCTTGCGCGTCCAGGCGCGCAATCCATCGGCCCGGTAACCCGCACCCCAGACCTGAGCCCCTGCTGGGAACGCCGTAAGACGGTTCTCCTCATCGTAACTGGCGCTACCGCTCGAATAGGTCGTCGGG